>PEXU01000003.1 GCA_002774635.1 Candidatus Kerfeldbacteria bacterium CG08_land_8_20_14_0_20_40_16
TCTTCAGTCTCTTTTTTAAAAAGCTTTAGATTTTTCATATCCCGCGTAGGCGGGATGCGCCGCTATAAGGAAAAGGGGAAGTGCTTGCCCCACCTAACCCGTGCGCGCACAATTGCTCCCAGTTGATAAATATTGACAATGCTGGTTTACATATGATAACCTACAATCATTATAACAACTAATTAATTTTATGAAAAGTAGAGAAAATTATCTAACTATCGCGGAATTAGCAAAAATGCTTAATATTAGCCGCGTTGCCGCCTTAAAAAAGGTTAAAAAGCTAATAGAAGGGGGTAAAATTAGTGCTTCAGAAAAGGGAAAGGGATATATTATTAACAGAGATTCTTTACCAACCGATTTAAAAGAGGAAATTATAAGACTACAAAAAGACGCCTCAAAAAAAGCACAGGAACTTTCAGTAAAAAATGGCAAAGATATTGATTTTGAAAAAGAGCTTTGGAAAGCAGCTGATAAGCTGCGTGGAAATATTGATGCATCCGACTACAAATATGTAGTTTTAGGTTTAATATTTTTAAAATACGTTTCTGATGCATATTATCAAAGACGTGAGGTGCTTGAAAAAAGAACTTTGGATAAAAATGATAAAGAATATTATGTTCCTAATGAGGACGATCGGAAATCCATCATAGAAAGTAAGGATGAGTATAAAAGTAAAGGCGTTTTTTATATCCCAGAAAAGGCGCGTTGGGAATTTTTACGTAGTAAGGCCATGCAGTCCGATATTGGTAAGAAAATTGACGAGGCAATGGAAGCTATTGAAAATGAAAATCCAAAGCAATTAAAAGGAATACTGCCAAAAATATTTACTCGTACACCATTGGAAAGCCAGATACTTGGCGAACTAGTTAATATTTTTTCTAAAATTAAATTTGACCATGACTTTGATAAGGAAAAAGATACTCTTGGTAGAGTGTATGAATATTTTCTTGGTCAGTTTGCTTCAGCGGAAGGAAAACGCGGAGGAGAATTTTACACCCCGCGGTCTATAGTTAAATTAATTGTGGAAGTATTACAGCCCTATGAAAATGCCAGAGTATTTGATCCAGCGTGTGGTAGTGGTGGAATGTTTGTACAGTCAGCGCGGTTTTTAGAAGAGCATGATAAAGATAAATCTCGGCTTTCATTTTTTGGACAGGAGAGTAATCCAACTACACTTAAACTCTGTAAAATGAATTTGGCTATTCGAGGAATTATTGGTCAGATTGAATTAGGTAATTCTTATTACGATGATAAATTTCCTGATTTACGTGCAGATTTTGTAATAGCGAATCCACCCTTTAATGCTGATTGGGAACCGAGTAGATTAGCTGATAACGACCCACGAATAAAATTTGGTTCGCCACCTGGTGGTAATGCTAACTTTATGTGGATTCAGCATTTTATTCACCATCTTTCGCCACAAGGTATAGCTGGATTTGTAATGGCTAACGGCGCCTTAGCAGTAAGCGGCCGTGATGGTGAAATTCGGAAAAAGATAATAAAATCGGATTTAATTGATGTCATCATTGCGTGCCCACCAAAACTTTTTTACAATGTGGCATTACCAGTATCGCTTTGGTTTGCTTCAAAAAATAAAACTAATGGCCGTTTTCGTAATAGAAGAGGCGAAATACTATTTATTGATGCACGTGAAATTTTTGAGCAACTATCTAGAAAACAAGTAATATTTACGGATGAGCAAATTCAAAAAATTGTTAATACCGCTCGTGCGTGGCGGGGTGAAAAAGGAGCAGGAAAATACGAGGATGTAGCCGGATTTTGCAAGGCGGTAAAATTAGATGAAGTAGAAAAAAATGGATATGTACTTACCCCAGGTCGCTATGTTGGCGTAGCGGAGGAAGAAGATGACGGCGTACCTTTTGAGGAAAAGATGCAAAAATTAAATAAAGAACTTAAACAATCTTTTATAGAAGGAGATATACTAGAGCAACAAATAATTAAAAATTTAAGTCATATCAAACATGGAAACGACTAATAACTATGCCTACATTGACGGAGCTAATCTTTATGAAGCAAATAAAGAATTGAAATGGACCCTTGATTATGGTCGTTTTCGCGTTTGGCTTACTGAAAAATACAACGTTAAACGAGCCTATCTGTTTATTGGATTAATTCCAAAGATGAAGGATTTATATACTTATTTGCAGGAATCTGGGTTTACTCTGATTTTCAAAGAGGTTGTCTATGATGGTACGGGAAAACCAAAGGGCAATTGCGATGCGGATTTAGTATTACAAGCTACCCGAGATGTTTACGAGGACGATTTTCAGAAAAGTGTAATAGTAACGAGCGATGGTGATTACGCCGGATTGGTAAAATTTTTAGTAGATAAAAAACGACTATCAGTTGTACTGTCACCAAACAATACAGAAAAATGCTCTGTTTTACTTAAACGCACTGGAGCATCAATTGCATATCTAAATGATCAAAGGTCCATATTAGAAAAGGCCCCCGGTGCGGACAGAACCGCACAAGGGTCTTTTTCGTAGTGATATCAGTAGTATATCACGGCATAGTTTCTATGTCAAATAACGATATCCACAAAACAGATGATTAAAGAATTATCGATAAATATTTCTGCAACGGCGGTTGCTTGGTATGGTGCAATTCTTGCTACTATTTCTTTTATTTACTCGGCTTATAGCGTTTGGCGAGACAAAGCAAGGATAAAAATTGAATTTAAAAAAGATGTACAAGTAATGAATATGCCGTTATACGATTCGAAAAATAAGTATATAAATATTTCTGTAATTAATAGAGGGAGAAGGCCAATAAGAATTGAAAAGGCATTATTAAAAATGGTTAACGCAAAAGGGTTTTCCTTGCTATCTGATAGTTTTGTTGAACACCGTCGTAAAATATTAACCGAGGAGCATCCTTGTTCAGATTTTTTATGCTTACAAGATGATATTAATCCTGATAAAATATGGTACATATTAGTTATTGACGGTACTGGGAAAAAATATATAAAATACTTGGATTTTTTCGGTTCACTTGAGCACTTGCTTTTCCTAATAAAAAATATTTATGAAAAAAAATAACCCATCCTGGCAAAAAGTAAGACTTGGTGATGCCGTTGTAAAAAAGGGCAGTGTCTCCGGGCCTTTTGGTTCCAACATTCACAGTAGATTTTTTACTTCTAAAGGAGTGCCTGTAATAAGAGGAAATAATTTATCTTTAGGAGTTCCAGGAAAAAGATACATTGATGATGATTATTTATTTTTAGACGAGAAAAAAGCAGATGAATTATCAAATTCAGAAGCACTTCCTGATGACATAGTTCTTACGGCACGCGGTACCATTGGACAGTCAGGTATAATTCCAAAAAAATCTAGATACCCAAGATATATACTTTCTGCAAATCAGCTAAGGTTTCGCATTGATAGGAACAAGTATGATCCTACATTTGTGTATTATTGGTTGTCTTCGAAACCAATGATAAAAATGATGCAGAATATTTCATCAAATGTAGGCGTACCAAACATGAATCTAGCGACAGCCCGAGAATTAATACTAATAAATCCGTCATTAGAAATCCAATCCCGCATCGCCACCATCCTCTCCGCTTTTGACGATAAAATTGAACTTAACAATAAAATCAACTCCACCTTAGAAAAAATGGCGCAGGCGATATTTAAGGAGTGGTTTGTGAAGTTACGTTTCCCCGGTCACGAAAAAGTGGAGTTTGTAGATAGCGAACTCGGGAAAATACCGAAGGGATGGGAGGTAAGTCAGCTAAAGGATGTAGTTAAACTAAATAAAGGTTTGTCTTATAAATCTTCTGAGATTAAAGACAATTCGATGGGTGTTCCAATGGTAAATCTCAAATGCTTTTTGCGCGGAGGCGGATTTAAGTCCGATGGGATTAAATATTATACTGGTGAGTATAAGAAACAACATATTGTTAAGCCGGGCCAATTGATTATTGCTATGACTGACTTAACGCCCACTAGAGAAGTTGTGGGGAGACCGGCTTTAATCCCAGATATTGTTAATGGTGACATAATAATTTCACTCGATGTCATTTCAGTTGAAGTTGAGAGTATTTATTATGAGTATTTATATTTTCTTATGAAAAGGCCCGAGTTTGGAGAGTTGATGGCAAATTCCGCAAGTGGTACTACTGTTGCCCATTTGCAAAAATCAAGTATTGAAAATTATCAGTTTATTTTACCTACAGGTGGTGTAATTCGAAAGTTCCATGAATTAGCATCGCCGATGTTTACAAAGAAAAACATGCTAAGTAGGGAAAATAAAAATCTTTCTAAACTCCGTGATTTACTTTTACCAAAATTAATGAAAGGGGAGGTAACGATTTAATATGAGGAGATATTATTCACAAAGAAAAGGAACGACAAGTACAAAAATATCACTTGAGGCATTAAAGGAAATTTTCTCTTCAATTTTTCAAGATTTTAGATTACGTGGTTATTTTGACGAATATTTTGGAATAATCTGTACAGATGGTGATATTCCTGGCAAGATTGGACAGAATATTGAAGGATATGTTTTACGCAAAATACGAAAAAATAATCTATGGCCAATTCTTGAAAAATATAATAATTACTCTGAAGAAGACCTGTTTGATATGATAGAATTTATTTTTGATCACGTTTCTTTCCCTCTTAAAAAGGATGCTTTTTTTCATGAATGGAATGATTGCGGTTGGCATTATAAGAATTTTGATCAAATTCATGGTCAGCTTGACTATGCAAATGAGTTAAACCAATTTTTGAATGATTACAAAGATGGTTTTGAGTTGAATTCGCACAGTGGTGAGATACTATATTTGTTAAAACCGGAATTTCGTCCACTTTTAGAAGCAGTAGTTCCTACGAATGATGATGAAAACATCCAATCAAAGATTAAATACGTAGTAGAAAAATTCAGAAAATATGGTTCAACACTCAATGATCGAGGAGAAGCGGTTCGTTCTTTAGCTGATTGTCTTGAGTTTCTTCGCCCAGACATCAAAAAAGTTCTGGATAGAAAAGACGAAAGCGATTTGTTTAACATTGTAAATAATTTTGGGGTTAGGCATCATAATCTTGAACAAAAAACCAACTATAATAAGAATATTTGGTTAAACTGGATGTTCTATTATTACCTATCTACACTGCATGCTTGTCTACGTTTAATTAGACAAAAACAGAAGGGCGGCGAATAGAAATGAAACATTTTAGTGAAAATCAATTAGCTGAGCAACCTATCCTCGACTGGCTTAAAGAGCTAGTATACGATTTACTTTTAGCAAAATTAATGAAAGGGGAGGTGAGGGTATGAACAATAATTTTAAAATAGTTTTACTATTAATAACAATTATTTTATTAAGATTGGTATATTATTTTTATTACTACTTATTAGCTAAGAGATATTATAAAAAGTATGATCAATATGTAAAAAATGATCAGGATAATTGGTATATAAGGGAAAATCGACAAAATATCGCTGAGCTATTTAAAAAAGCAGAAATAAAGGACTCACAAATACCATACGCTGATGCCATTGGTTTAGGTATGGTAAATAGTGGACATTTTTCAGTTTTTGAAAATCTCTACTTGTTAAGGGGCGACGTAATGAATATTATTAACGGGTATTTCAAGGAGTCAATAAATGTTTTTAGAAAAAAAATTATTAATACTTTCAACCCAATTTATTGGATTGATTTTGTGATTTATTTACCTAAGAAAGTACTAAAATATTTAAATATTGGTAGTGAAAAAATATTTGTAAAAATTGCTCAAGTAATTTGGTGGATAATTGTCTCAATTAGTACTTTAGTGGGAATATTTTTTAACAATGAATTTAAAGAGTGGCTTGATAAAATATTATGAAAATTAACGAAGATACAATTGTAGAACAACCCGTCCTTGACTGGTTCAAAGAGCTAAAATATGATTATGCGAAAGGTCCTGATATTTCGCCAGGTATGGCTTTGAGCGAACGGGATGATCCGCGCGAGGTGGTTTTGAAAAAGCGGCTCAATCGGGCGTTGCGCAGATTAAATCCCCAGTTGCCAGAAACAGCAATACAGGATGCCATTGATCAGTTAGTAAGTTACGAGCATCCAAGTTTGATATTTGCCAATAAAGATATTCATAAAATGTTGACTGAAGGAATTGGCGTGGATGTCAAAAATGATGATGGAGAAGTAAAAGGCGAGATAGCAAAGGTGATTGATTTTGAAAATCCGGATAATAATGAATTTATGGCTGTTAATCAGTTTGCCGTACAAGGACCAGAGGTTATCCGTCGGCCTGATATTGTTATTTTTGTCAATGGCATTCCTCTAGCCATGTTTGAAGCGAAAAGTCCGACTAGTCAGCGTGGAACAACGGCTGAAGCGTTCAAGCAAATACAGGATTATAAAAAGGATATTCCCGATATTTTTAAATATAATCAAATAATCGTGATTGGTGATTTAGATGATGTAAAGCACGGTACAATTTCGTCAACTTGGGAGTGGTTTGGCGTTTGGAAAGGTATTGAGAGTGAGGATGAGAAGAATGATGATAAACCAAAGCTTGAAGTATTGGTTAAAGGTATTTTTCAAAAACAGCATCTTTTGGATATTATTGAAAATTTTACTGTCTTTGAAGCGGATAGTGATAAAGATGCGACTACATTTACCAAGAAAATGTGCATGTATCACCAGTACTACGGCGTAAATAAAGCGGTGGTGCAAACAATTAGAGCTACCAAACCACGGGGAAATAAAAAAATTGGCGTTTTTTGGCACACACAAGGTTCGGGCAAGTCGCTTTCAATGGTCTTTTATATCAACAAAATTAAAAATTTATCAACTCTAAAAAGCCCGACCATTGTATTTCTGACAGATAGAAACGATTTAGACGATCAACTATTTAAAGTATTTAAGCGAACCGGTTATACCCAGTTTGCCAAAAAAGCCGAAAGCATTAGTGATTTGAAGGAAAAACTCAAAGCTGCTGGAGCAGAAATTATTTTTACCACCATTCAGAAGTTTGAAACGGAAAGTGAGTTACTATCAGAACGTGAAAATATTATTGTAGTATCTGACGAAGCACATCGTTCACAATACGCAAAGCTGGCTGGTAATGTTAGGCAGGCTATACCTAATGCGTCGTTTATGGGTATTACCGGTACCCCGATCAGTTTGCATAATAGAGATACCCGAATAGTATTTGGTGATTACATTAGCACCTATCAAATTCAGCAAGCCGTACAGGATGAAGCAACAGTGCCAATCTACTATGAGGGTAGGTTGGTGCCATTGCATATTACTAATGAGTTTATTGACGAAGAACTTAATGACGTACTTGGTGAGAAGTACGAAATGGATAAACAGTTACGAGTCCGACTTGAACAAGCTATTGGCGCGAAAGATAGACTCGAACAAATTGCTAAAGACATTTTGGAACATTTTAACAATCGTGGTCTCGAAGGCAAAGGAATGATTGTAACTATGAGTCGCAGAATCGCTGTTCAAATGTACGAAATTTTATCGAAAATGAAAAATGCTCCAGAAATGGCAGTGGTTATTTCTAAGCTTGAAGAATTTAAAGGTAAAATTCAAAAAGAAATGGACAATAAAGAAATAGAAAAGCGATTTAAGAATTTTGATGATTCATTAAAGTTGGTTATCGTCTGTGATATGTGGTTGACCGGCTTTGATGTTCCCTCACTCCATACCATGTATATTGATAAGCCATTAAAGAATCATACGTTGATGCAGGCAATTGCGCGGGTGAATAGAATTTTTCGAGATAAGCCGGGCGGTTTAATTGTTGATTACATTGGCATTGCTGATAACTTGAAAAAAGCACTTAGTATTTATAGTGCTGATATTCGCAAAGAGGCGCTTATACCTTTAAAAGAAGTGATTGATAAAATGATGGAAAAATATGATATTGTGTACTCAATGTTTAATGGAATAGATTTGAGTAATTGGAAAAAACTTGAAAAGGGTAATTTGGCGAGATTATTCCATCAAGCAGTCAATACTGTTATTACTGATAAGCATTCTGGCGTTATTGATGAAGATAAAAAAAGGCGATTTATTGAGGAATCTGCCGCGCTATATAAACTATTCGCGTTGGTTATGCCACACTCAGAAGCACACCATATTCGCGATGAGGTAGAGTTTTTTCAAGCTGTAAAATTACAAATCCGAAAAATGATGGCTGGTCCTAGTAAGCCAGGTCCAGACATCGATATTGAGTCGGCTTTACGGGAATTAATATCAAAGAGTATTGCTGCCGAGGGTGTAATTGATATTTTCAAAATGAAAGAAAAAGGAAAGCCTGACATTTCTATATTCGATGAAAAGTTCTTAGAAGAAGTTAAGAAAGTTAAATTTAAAAACGTAGCAATTGAGGTACTGCGAAAACTACTTAACGATGAAATACGAGTGCGCCTACGTAAAAATGTTATTCGCTATAAGTCTTTAATGGAAATACTTGAGCAGATTATTGAGCAGTACGAGAATAAAATTATTAATTCTGCGCAAGTCATTGAAAATTTAATAGCGTTAGCTAAAGAAATTCGATCTGCTGATAAGAGTACCGAGATTCTTGGTCTTACTGAAGAAGAAGCGGCATTCTATGATGCGATAAAAGAAGGGAAGGGAATAATAATGAAAGATAAGGAATTAAAAGAGCTAGTGCAAACAATAGTTGTAACCATTCGGAGAGATTTAGCAGTTGATTGGACCAATAGTGAAATTATAAAATCTCGTATTCGGGCCAATGTGACGCGGCTACTGATGCAAAAACAATTTCCAGTTGAGAAACGAGAGACGGTTATTCACATGATATTTGAGCAGGCAAAGGCATTGTATTGTGAATTTAATCCAGCTATAATTCAATAGTATTTTCGTGCGGCGCGCCTCGCGAAGCGAGGCAATGAAAAATCTAAAGCTTTTTAAAAAAGAGACTGAAGACGGGGCGGGACGAAATTCCCCCCAGACCCCCCTTCCGCCCCGCCGAATACCTTAAAAATTCTCTTTAAAATATTTTCGCGCAGAGTGTAAAATCTCCTGCCAAAGGCGGTCGGGCGGGCAAAACCGAGGTCGGGGGTTCGCCCAGCCCTGAACGAACCGAGCTTAGCTCGGGGAGTCGCAGGGTTCCTTCCTCCCCTGCCAGAAGTATGGGACGATTCCCTGCCTGCCGCCAGGCAGGCCTCAGCTCCTGCCACAAGAGTTGTGATGAAAAGCCGCCTAAAAAGGGCGGTTTTTATGGTATTTAGTTATCCACACCTAGTACCTTGCATTACAAGGTAGGTTGTGCTAATATAGGGATAATTCATTAATATCCCGAATTTTATGGACGAAAAACAAATTATGGAGCTTGAGAATACCCGGGCTCAAATGCGAAAAGGCATTCTGGAATTCTGCATTTTACTGGTTATTTCTAAGGGTAAAATATATGCTTCGGACATCCTAAAAAAGCTGGAAAAGACCGATCTGATTGTGGTGGAGGGAACTTTGTATCCATTACTTAGCCGGTTGAAAAATGCGGGTTTGCTGGAATACACCTGGGCGGAATCGAAAAGCGGCCCGCCCCGAAAATACTATAAACTGACCAAAAAGGGGAAAGAGGCGGTCAAACAACTGGCAATAACCTGGAACAAGTTTAATAAATCAATCAATTCCTTAATTAACAAAATTGATCAATAATTATGAATAAAACAGTAACCATTGTCTTAAACGGCGTTCTCTTCCACATTGAGGAGGAGGCCTATAACAAGCTTAAAGAATACCTTGATTCAATCAAGCAGTATTACGCCAGCCATAACGGCGACAGCGAGGAAATACTGAAAGACATTGAATCCAGCATTGCCGAAAAATTCTCGGCCAAATTAAAGACTGCCAAACAGGTTGTTTCCATGGCGGATGTGGAAGCGTTGATTAAAGTGATGGGTACGGTGGAGGATTTTGCCGCGCTGGAAGATGATAATATTGGCGAAACAAAAGAAAGTAAAAAAACCGAATCGGAAGGGCCCAATAAACTCTCGCGCCGGCTTTACCGAAACCCTGACGATAAGATTATCGCCGGGGTAGCCTCCGGCATTGCCAGCTATTTCAATATTGATCCCGTTATTGTCCGATTGCTGTTTGTCGCTTCGGTATTTGCGGGTGGAACCGGCATCATTATTTATTTGGTAATGTGGGTGATTGTGCCCATGGCGGAAACCAGCACCCAGAAGCTGGAAATGCAGGGCAAGCCGGTTACTTTAAAAAAAATTGAACAGGCCTCAAGAAAACTGGCGGAAGGGGGCAAAAAGGGGATTGCAGCCACCAAGAAAAAGCTTCCGGCAATACTGTCGTTTTTCGATTCGCTGTTCCGTTGGATCGGCAAATTCTTCCGGAAAGTCGGGCCGATTCTAGCGTCATCCTTAGGCGTGATTCTTGTTTTCAGTTTTGCCCTTACCCTGCTTTCAATGCTTTTTGCCTGGGGCGTGCTGTTTTCTAGTATCGATTCTCACCAAGTATTCTATGGCTATCCGTTCAAAGAGATGATTGGTGCCACAACCTATTACTTGGGCGTTAGCGCCGTTATGGTTATTGCCATTATCCCAGTTGTCTTTCTCCTGCTTGCCAGTATTGCGTTTATGAGGCGGAAAAACGTTTTTTCCAGCGTCATTACCAGTATCCTTTTTGTAGTCTGGATGGTGGCGGTTATAGTAGCCGGCGCCGTATCGGTTGAAGCCGTGCCGCGCATCCAGAATATTGTGGAAGACATTCAGGAGCGTATTGATTCAACCCGTACCTTTGAGGCGGAAGGGTTCACGGCCATTGACGCCGAGGGCAATTACAACATGGAGCTGGTTAAAGGCGACAATTATTCCGTAGAAGCGAAGGGGTTTGACCTTTATTTAGAAGATCTGACTTTGGAGCAGAATGATTCCACTATTATTTTGCGCACCAAGGATTCCGATCGGGATAACTGCTATTTTTGTGAAGAGCCCAAGATAGACATTACCATTATGCTTCCCACCTTGGAAAAAATTCAGGGAAACGAGCTGTATCGGTACAATATTGTCGGATTCGATAATGAGCTTTTGAATGTGGAGGGGATTGACCAATATTTCGATTCTTCCTGGAAACGTCGGCGCTTTGTTACCGTAACCGAAGAGCGCATTGTCCAGCTTGATGATCCGGCGCTTGAGCGCAGTCTCCGTGAAGAACTTAATCAAGCGGAACGGGCCGGTTCCGGAGAACAGTTTGTGAATGAGATAAGCGTTATTTGGGAACAGTTCCCTAAATCCGATTAACCCGGTGTAATATCCACAAACCAAAAATCCCTTATTGGGATTTTTGTGATTTTTTGCTAAAATGTAGTTATTGAGAATTAAGGCAAAACTAATAATGATTTATTAGATATTTTACTAGTTTTAGGTTTTTTAAAATTATTTTATTAATATTTAATTGACAAATGAATACAAAAAAATTCACAATTCTTCATTCCAACGACATGCACGGTGATTTTCTGGCTGAAGTGCAGGGACAGAAAGGAGAATTAATTGGCGGATTAGCCCTTTTATCCGGTTACATCAATAAGGTGCGTCAGAAGGAAGAAAATGTACTTTATGTAATTTCTGGCGACATGGTTCAGGGATCGCTGATTGATTCTGAATACAAGGGCATCTCCACTATGGAGATTATGAATTATCTGGCGCCGGACGTGGTGACTCTGGGAAATCACGAAGTTGATTATGGTTTGCCGCATCTTCTTTTTCTGGAAAAGATGGCCAATTTCCCGATTGTCAACGCGAATTTATATATTAAGAAATATCATCGCCGGCTGATGCGACCCTATATTATTATAAAAAAAGCTGGGTTTGATATTTTGTTTACCGGGATTATTACGGAAAAAATAATGGACTCAATCAATCAGGACAAATTGATTGGCAGTTTTGTTACCTTGAGCGAAGCAAGTAATGAGGTCGGTCGAATCACCGATGCTTACAAAAATGATGACATAGATCTTACGATATTGCTGACGCATATCGGTTACGAATCCGATATTGAGCTGGCCAAGTTGCTCAAGCCGGAATGGGGTGTGGATATGATTATTGGCGGGCATTCGCACACTATTTTAGAAAAGCCGGCCAAGATTAACAATATATTAATAGCACAGGCAGGAGTGGGAACAAACCAAATTGGGCGTTTTGATATTGTGGTTGATGATGACACTAATAGTATTGTGGAATATAAATGGAAGTTGATCCCCATCAATGACCAATTAGCCGAACCGGATAAAGCCCTAACTGGCTACATTGATTCCTATAAGAAAGAGGTTGACCGGAAATACCAGACTTTGGTCTGTAAGTTTTCGAAGAAGCTCACCCATCCCCAACGGGAGATTGAAACCTCGCTTGGAAATTTGATTGCTGACACCTTTGCCGAAATAGCTGAATGTGACGCAATGCTGGTCGGGGCCGGATCAATCCGAGTAAAAGAGATGGGACCAATGGTTACGCTGGGCGATTTAATGGCCTGTTTTCCTTATGACGACAGTCTGAACCGTTTCACCATCAAAGGCAGTCAACTAAAAAAGATATTCAATCACATTATGAGGTTAGCTAACAGAGATGGAGAAGGGGAATGTTATCAGGTGAATTCCGGCGTTAAAGCGGTTTACAATGACAGCAAAAGTGAATTAGAATCTTTAGCTGTAAAAGGCCAACTGGTTGAGGATAGCAAGGATTATACTGTTTGTCTTCAGGGCTATCATGTGAACAGCGGCGCTGACTATCTTAATATCAGCGAAAAAGAATTGAGGGAATCAGGAAAGTCAAAAGTGGTTTCTACTTCGGCCCAGTCAGTGCTGGAAGAATATTTAAAAAACCATCAGAATATTAGCAAGGAACTAGAAGGACGGCTGGTTTATAAAAAATAATCAAGGTCGATTATTTTATATTTTCCATTTGCCTAATCCCCCTAGTTAGAAAAGCCGCTTTAGGCGGTTTTTTTTGTTTAACTGATTGACGGAAATTATCTGTTGCTGTAATATACAAACATGGGCTTTCTCGAAAAGGGGGCTTTTGTGTTTATACATAGAAATTCACCAAAAAGAATATATTTGGATGGTGCGGTATACTTCGTTACTTTTCGAACAAGCTGCGGTTTTTCGTATTTTCACGAGGAGATATTTTGCGATATTTTCATGGAAAATTTGAAGCTATGTAAAAGACTGAAGGAGTTTAAATTATATGCGTACGATTTGCTTTATGAGCATACGCATTTGTTACTGCGGCCAGGCGAGAGATACGATATATCGAAAATAATGAAATCGTTGAAGGAGAATGTATCTTGCGATATAAACAGGGTGATGGGTACCAACGTAAGCGAAACGCTGGCGTTTCGCTTACGTGAGATTGGTGTGAAAAAACGGCTTGATTACGGCAAATACTGCAAAAGATATTTGGAAGAGTACGGAAAAGGATATCCGGAATTCCCGCCATTCCGTTGGTTGCGCTCTTTTCACGAACATGTTATTCGCAACGAAAAAGATTTCCGAAACCATTTGCGGTATGTTATGTACAATCATTTGAAACACGGACTGCCAGAGGATTGGAAATATACAAGTTTGAATAACGGTTTGTAAAATAAAAAAGGCGGAACAGGATTGTCCGCCTGATTAAAAACTGGAAAATGAGCGTTAGTTGTTATTCTTTTTTTCGGAAAGAACGGTAAGAGCAGTTTCCACGATTGCTTGATTATCCGGATAGTTCTCCTGGAGCATTGCCAAAAGATTATTGCCATTTCGGTAGGAACCGTCTCGAACATGGGTGTGGCGGTGTTTGGCGGCATCAACAAAGTCGCAGATAGAAACAATGGTGGCAATTTCCCTTCCTTTTTGGATGATGGAAGAATCCCATTCTTTTGGGAAATCGGAAGTCACAGCACCGTTTTCCGATTGATAACAAGGGTGATGCAAACCGGCGCACAGGGCGATTAGAGGATCGAACTTTTTCCAAACTATGAAGCCGAACCGGGCATGCTCTTTGAGTATTTCGTATTCTTCGGGGGTGATTTCTCTTTCCTCAAAAAGGCAGCCCGGAAAGAACAATTTGCCGGTGTCGTGGAACAAACCTCCTAAAAAAGCCGCTTTTTTGTCTTTTTCCATCCTGCTTGCCACTGCTTCGGCAAATAAAGCGATCCGCAAAGAATGAGTTTTGACGGGACTGTGATTGATTCCCATCAGTGACAAGTAAAACTCAACAAGATAGGCCAGGCTCGCTGGCAGCTGAAAACTCCTGATTTTATTCAGGATCAAAGTCTCTAGTTCAAAATCAGATTCCATATTCTCCCTCCTTTTGGGAAATTTTCAAGTTACATTATCCTGACATTTTAGACCAAATCCAATATTTGTCAATAGTCTTGAAAACGGAGTTAGTTTTTTAAAATAGCGACTCAAAAAGATGATTTTCCGGATAAAAAGGCTTGTTTTTGTTTAAAGCAATAATATTTTTTGTTTCTGGTATAATAGAAGTGATGAAAAAAGCCACTCTTTATGAAAAATTGAAAAACAAGCGGGTAAAATGCCTAGCTTGTGCTCATTACTGCCAGATTATGCCCGGCCGAACCGGCATTTGTGGTGTAAGGCTAAACAAAGACGGTGAGCTTTATCTTTTGGTATATGGAAAGGCTGCTGCAGTAAATGTGGACCCAATCGAAAAAAAACCTCTATTCCATTTTCTTCCCGGAACCGAGATTTTTTCCATCGGCACAGTAGGATGCAATTTTGGCTGTGATTTTTGTCAGAATTGGGATTTATCTCAAAGCTCCAAAATAGTTCAACAAAAAATAAAGGATCCTAAAGAAAAAATTTTGAAATTAGGAAAGCTGGTGGAATATGGTCAAGACTTGCCCCCTGAAAAAATTGTGAAATACTGTTTAGAACGTAAAATTCCCTCCCTTGCCTATACCTACAATGAGCCAGTAATCTTTTTTGAATATATTTATGATACGGCCAAGCTGGCACACGCCCAGGGGATTAAGAATGTATTTGTTTCCAACGGCTATGAGTCACAAGAGGCCATGCAAGAAATCCATCCTTACCTTGATGCGATAAATATTGATTTAAAGTCTTTCAGTGAAAGGTTTTATCAAAAAACCTGCAAGGCCCATTTGGAGCCGGTTTTAAAAAATATCAAAAGAGCATACGAAATGAAAATCTGGCTGGAAGTAACAACTTTAGTTGTTCCCGGAGAAAATGATTCTAATAAAGAACTGGAATCAATTGCCAAATTCATTGCTGGGGTGAGTAAAGGAATTCCTTGGCACGTTACCGCTTTTCATCCGGAATATAAAATGAATGATAAACCGGCCACTCCTGCCGAATCATTACAGAAGGCTTACAAAATCGGTAAAAAAGCGGGACTGAAATATATTTATACCGGCAATGTATTTGATCTGGAGCATCAAAGCACCTACTGTCCAAAATGCGGACAGTTATTAATTGGTCGGGACTGGCATACGATTACTGAGTCTAATATTGTTAATAGCAAATGTCCTAAGTGCGGAATGAAAATAGAGGGGGTGTGGAACTAACCCCTACTAGCTCCCCCTTGGTAAGGCGAAGTAAGAGGGGGTCGGAATAATCGATTCATTATCCAAAATGAAAGAGTATACCACCGAAGAACAAAAGTTCTTACTAAAACTGGCTCGTCAGTCCATAGAACACGCCTTTAATAATGGAGGAAAATTACAGTTATCCGATGCTGATATTCCTTCTGAAAAGCTGAAAGAGAAACGAGCCGCTTTTGTTACTTTGACTCAAGAAGGCAATTTAAGGGGCTGTATCGGCAGTTTAGAGCCGGAACTACCTCTATATCAGGAAATAATTGCTAGAGCGTTTTCTGCTGCTTTTCAGGACCCCCGCTTTTTGCCGCTAAATCCAGAAGAATTACCTAAAACCAAAATCAGCATTTCCGTTTTAACTGTTCCTAAACCTTTAGAATTTCAAGACTATCAGGAATTGTTAAATAAGCTTACTCCAGAAAAAGACGGAGTTATCCTGAAAAAAGGTTTAAGAAGCGCTACCTACCTGCCGAAAGTCTGGGAGGAGCTACCGAATAAAGAGCAGTTTCTTTCCAGCCTGTGTCAAAAAGCGGGCTTAGAATCTGATGCCTGGAAGGGCAATATAGAAGTATTAACCTATCAAACAATTGATTTTTCAGAAATAGAGGCTTGACAGAAAATAGATTTAGTGATAGTATTACCGGTAAATCAAAAATAGAAATCCAAATAAAAGAAGGGAGCCAATTATGGATTGGCTTAGTGTCTTGGAGTTCTTTGGACGTTACGTTCTGCCGCCGGTCATTATCATCATTCTGGCGACAACAAGGGTGATGCGGGTACGCTACTCCTTAATGCTGTGGGGAGCCATTGTGGTAGTGGATAATCTGTCCGCTATACTAATACCTCACACTGGTCAGTGGTGGCCGCCAACCTTCACTTTAGTTACTGTTTTCCTCGGTCATGCTTTGGAGGTGACAGTAATCATTTGTTTCTTTCTCTTTGTGATTAGGCGATCAAAGAGAAGGAGGTGGAAAGATATGTTTTCCGGCTGCCAAGCGAAGAAGGATCTTTGCCATTCTTAGAAAGAGAATTCACCTTTCGTTCGTTTGTTACTACCCTCGTCACTGGTTGATGGGGGTATTTTTTATCCCTAGTTGACTAAATACCAAAAAGTGCCTAAAATAGAAGAAATATTGATTAAATAGAAAATTATAGTGCTGGACTGTGCGATGGACATTTTCCGATCAGAAATCAAAACCTACAAAAAGAAGGTTGAGCAGCGGCTCAAGATTTTTTTAGATAAGGAAAAGAAACAAGCGCGGAAAATATCTCCCTTTTTGGCGGAATGCCTGGAACGGCTGGAGGAATTTACCTTAAGAAGTTCCAGTAAAAGGATTCGGGCTTTTCTGGTAAAGGTTGGCTATGAGGCGGTTAAAGGAAAAATCCCGTCCGCGCTGATTGATGTTTCCGTGGCCATAGAGCTCATTCATAGCTATCTTTTAATCCATGACGATGTTATTGACCAGGATGAGTGGAGAAGAAAGGGAATAACCGTCCACAAATATTTTGAACGTTATCATCAAAAAAAACTGAAGAAAGGAAATTCAGAACATTTTGGTATTTCCATGGCAATTTTGACGGGGAATATCGGATGCTATCTAGCAAATTCGCTTATTTCTCAATCTAAGCTCCCTTCCGTTCAAAAAGCGCAGGCCATTGACCGGGTTAGTAGACTTCTAGTGGAAACTAATTACGGAGAAGCACTGGATGTTTATCACGAGATGAAAAGCTCTCCTTCTGACAAAAGGGATATTCTGCTTATTCATCGATACAAGACCTCAAAATACTCGTTTGAAGCCCCCTTGCATCTGGGGGCGATTCTGGCTGGAGCAAGGCAGAAACAGCTGGCCGTTCTTACTCGCTATGCCATCCCGGCCGGATTGGCATTTCAGATCAGCGATGATATTCTGGGGGTATTTGGCAGTCAAGAAGAAATAGGCAAGCCGGTGGACTCGGACATAAAAGAAGGAAAGCAAACCCTTCTGTATTTTAAGGCTTTAGAGAACCTTAGGGGTAAAAACAAAATCTGGCTAACTAAACAGTACGGCCGGAAAGACTTAAATGAACGCCAGATTGCCAGAATAGGTCAATTATTCATTGATTCCGGCTCCTTGGAATATTCCCGAAAATTGGTGAATCAATATTTAATCAAAGCTCGTAATTCGCTCCAAGGCTCTAGACAAATTAGGCCGAAAAGTGTTAGTATATTATTATTGTTAACTAATTATCTAGGATCTCGAAAGAGATAATTTATTATTATAATGAAAAGAGAAATAATACCTAAACATATTGCTATTATCCCTGATGGGAATCGAAGATGGGCTAAATCAAGACATTTGCCCATGTTTTTTGGCCATAAAAAGGGCGTTGAGGTAATGGAGAATATTTGTTATGCCGCGTTGGATCGAGGAGTGAAAGTGCTTACTTTTTGGGCCTTTTCAACGGAAAACTGGAAACGTACGGCAAAAGAGGTGAATTACCTGATAAAACTATTTGTAGAAGTCTTTAGAAATCGTCTGAATAAGTTCCATAAAGAAAATGTTAAATTAGTGGTTTCGGGAAAGATTGAGGAATTCCCAAAAGAACTTCAAGAAGAAATAAAAAAAGCAGTGGAGAAAACAAAAAGAAACACCAGAGGAATTGTTCACTTTTGTCTGAATTATGGCGGTCGAACCGAAATTGTCGATGTGGTTAAGAAACTTTTAAAGAAAAGAATTTCTCCAAATAAGGTTAACCAAAAGATGATTAGTGATAATCTTTATACACCAGGATTACCAGAGCCAGATTTAGTAATAAGAACTTCGGGTGAACAAAGACTTTCCGGATTCTTGACTTGGCAGTCGGTATATAGCGAACTGCTTTTTGTAGCTAAGCATTGGCCGGCCTTTACCGAAAAAGATCTTAATTTAGCAATCGAGGAATTCAGCAGACGCAATCGAAGATTCGGAGGAAATTAAGTTTACGGATTAGCGATTATTGACATTTCCAAATAAAATGTTAAACTCGCGGTAGAGTTATTCACCCCGTTAGAAAGAGCAACTAGTTCCACTTAAAATATTATTTCTAGCGAGGTACATTAAGAGATGAATTTCTGATAGGGTTATAGCCCCACCCTTTCTAACGGGGTTCAGCAGCAATGGAAATTATTAAAGAAGAAGATCAGCCTCCAGGAAACCTAAATAAAAAATGGATACAAGACCAATTTTTAGATTGGTTTTTTTATACTAAACAGGAATTAACAAAGAAATGACATTAATAGGCAAAACCAACGGCACTTCTGACAAAACTATTTTACTGGTTAATACTGGCCCGGCCAAGAAAAGATTTGTTATCCAGAAATTAAAAAAGATGGGCGTCCGTCTAGTAGTTTTAAATAAAGAAAAAAATTGGGCCCAACCCTACGTTGATTATTGGATTCTTGCTGATAATACTAACCATAATGAATCAGTACAATCGGTTAAAGAGTTTATGTCTAATAATCCGAAAATTAAAATTGATGGGGCGCTGACTTTTTGGGAAGATGATGTTTTATTAACTTCTAAAATAGTAGATAAGTTCAATTTTGTCGGCATTCCGTTTAATATTGCTAAAAAAGCCAGAAATAAATTTTACTTTAGAGATTTCTGTTCTAAAAACAATCTACCAGTTCCCCAGTACAAAATGGTACAAAGGGTGGAAGATTTAAAAGAAATAGAAGAAAGCTTCAACTTTCCCGTGGTGATTAAACCAGTTTATGGTTCCTCAAGCGCTTTTGTCATTAAAGTGGAAAAGCAAGAAGATTTACTGGAAATGTTTCAGTATGTGAAGAGTAATATCTCTACTAACATTGAATCCGCTCTTTCGGATGGTTTAGATATCTTAGTTGAAGAATTTATTGATGGTGATGAAGTAGATATTGATATCTTGCTCCAGAACGGCAAAGTTAAATTTTTTTCCATATCCGATAATTTTAATAAGAGTAAAGGAATTTTTTTTGTTGATAACGGACAGGCTATCCCTTCTAGTCTCCCCGGGCAATATCAAGAGGAACTATTAGAGATGGCTGAAATCATTTTAGAGAAACTGGGAATTCAGAATGGCTGTATTCATTTTGAGGCTAAATATTCCAAAAAAGGAATTTATCCCATAGAAACCAACATCCGAATGGGAGGAGATTATGTTTATTCCTATACCAGAAGCGCTTGGGGAGTAGACTTAGTTGAATATGTCGTGAAAATCGCTACTGGTGAATATTTCTCTAGAATTAAAAAACCATCCCTTCCTAAAAAATATATTATTGGATGGGATCTTCACCCTAATGATTCTGGAATTATGGTTGAGCTGGATGCTCCCGAAGATATTAAAAAAAACTGGTTTATTGAAGAGATGCAGATCTATAAGAAAATTGGAGATCCGATTTTCGTTCCGCCGGAAGGATTTGAGCATTTAGGATGGATAACCGTCACTGGTGAAAACGTGCTGGATGCTCAAGATAATCTAGAGGCGGCCCTACGACTTGTTTCTTACAAGGTAGTTAAATTTGATGCTGATTCTTCGCTGGGAAAAACAGCAAGAAAAAACCGATTTTCGCCCGCCGTATTAAATAAGAATTTACTGATTAGAAACGCTAAGATCAAAGCAATTAAAGGGACTGATTTAACCAATATCCGAAAACTTCGGATTGGTCTTTTGGGCAATGTTTCTGCCAATAGCGATGATCCGATTGAACTAAGATTATCCCAAACTATAAGAGAAGTAGAAGCGGCCCTTAAGGGAAGAGGATACGAAGTGACTGTACTTGATCTAAATGATTTTATTCAGACAATCGATAAATTAAAGAAAGGTGATATTGATTTAGTATTTAACTTGGGAGGTCGACTATACAATAATGGTGCTTTCCGGCCACATATTGCAGCTTTGCTAGATTCCTTACAGATTCCTTATACCGGACCAGATGCCTTTACCCAGTTTTTAGCTTTAGATAAAATCCGGTTTAAAAAATTATTAGCTTATCACCAAATTCCGACTCCCGACTGGGATTATTTCTATGATCTTGGTGATGAATTAGAAAAACAGTTGGAATATCCTTTGATTGTAAAGCCGGCTAACGCGAATAACTCAAAAGGAATAACCGATCAATCAGTGGTTACTAATAAAATAAAACTAGATGAGGAAAAAGAAAAGATTATTCAAAAAATGGGCAAGGCCGCAGTCGTAGAAGAATACATTGAAGGGGATGAGTATGAAGTATATATTTTAGGCAATAATGAAAGCAATTTGCAGGTTTTGCCACTCCACCGCTCTATTTTCCGTAGTACTCTCAAAAAACAATGGAATATTTATACTTTTGATACTAAGTGGAATGAAAAAACAGCTAAAGCAAGAATTATTCATCAACTGCCACCCAAAAATATAAGCAAAAAATTAGAATCTTTAATCACTGAAATTGCGCTTGATACTTACACCATTTTTAAGTGTCGGGATTATGGCAAGGTGGAGATAAAGGTTGATCAAGATAATAATCCTTACGTTATTGAATTAAACCCTTCTCCTTGGCTTTGTTCTGTGAAAGAAGGTGGAATTGTGAATGCCGCTCAACTAATGGGCATTGACTTTAGTACTCTGTTGGAGCAAATTATCCAAATGGCGATTGAGCGCTACGCCAAAATAATTAAGGATTAATCGGAATGTCTTTTCGGCCTAATAAAAAAATTATTCATATTAAAACTGAAAAATTAAAAAATGGTTTTGCCGTTGCTGCTTTCGGGAAAAAATATAAAATGGAATATCCCGAAAAGATTTGGCAAAACGTTCCAATAAGCATCAGAAAAGTACTGACCGAAAATATTACTTTTGCCTCTACTCATTTTTTACCCCTAATGCTTCATTCGGAAAAGCTAATCTATGATGATATGGCCCAGCCTATTTTGGAAACAATTTTTTACAAAAATCAGCTGCTGGATTTGTTAGATTGCGAGCGCTGTGACAATTTAGCCCACTTGTCTTTAATAAAAAAGTTTTACAACCTAGAAAATGAATTCAAAAAAGGAGAAGGCACTTGGCCAGAAAAATCAGAAGTTTGTTCCTTCACTCCTAAAAAGAAGGTAGCGATTGTCCCGTTCACTTTCGGAAAAGAAAGCCTTTTAACTTTCGCGCTTTGCCGGGAAGTGGGAATCGAGCCAATTCTAGTTTATTGCCAAGAACCAGCTCAGCCCTATGAAGGCGAGTATAAATTAAAAAAGTTAAAAGAATTCGAGAAAAAGTTTAAGGTTAAAACCCATTTTATTAAATATGAGCCGGGGATTTTTCGGCACGGAAAGGAATTTGGATTAAACAACAATACAATGATTGGGTGGGGAGCACAGACCACCCTACTGGCCCTACAGATGATTCCCTTTGTTTACCATTACCGGGCGCGCTATGTCTTGTTCGGCAACGAATTCTCCAATAACTACTATGAATGGAAAGACGGGTGGAAAGTGTATTCCTGCGGCGGATATGATCAAAACAGTGCTTGGACGCCCCAGCAGAGCACCATTATCAGATTATTGACCGGGGGAAAGTGCCACGTAAACAGCTCCCTGGAGCCGCTGGAGGAAATAAACGTATTTTATATTCTTCACCATAAATACCCGGAACTGGGAAAATTCCAGTTCTCCTGTGGCGGGGAAGCTCATCTAAAAAAAGATTCTGCCTGGTGCCATACCTGCTATAAGTGCACTCGAATGTTCTTATTTGCATCAAGCTTAGGAGTCGATCCTAAAACAATTGGGTTTAAAGAAGATTTGCTTCAAAAACCTAATTTATTTCCGCACTATTTTGGAGATGTTAAAAAAAGCGGATCAAACGATGAATTGGATTTTAGCTTCTTGATTCTGCAAAAAAAGGGGATAAAACATGCCTATTCCGAACAATTTGTTAATAAAAAGCTGAAAAACACTAAACCGTGGCAGTGGTACAAGAATCATTACACTAATTTAAATCCTGCTAAAAATCTTCCTCCGGAATACGAAAATAAGTTTTTAGAAATATTCAAAAAAGAACTAAAGAATTTTGCCGCTATCCTGCCTAGGTAAGATAGGGTAAAGTCCGATTATTCGGACCTAAAATGTTTAATTATCAGCTTAAATAAAAGGTTTTCCTGATCTTTAAAACTTAATTTTCTCTGGTT
>PEXU01000041.1 GCA_002774635.1 Candidatus Kerfeldbacteria bacterium CG08_land_8_20_14_0_20_40_16
AAAATTGTCTTTAGAAGCTAAAATCTTCTAGGCAAGACCCATATTTTAATAACTGCTTTAATGTCTTGGCAGCAATTGGCACAAAAATAGTTTTTAAAGAATTTTTTAAGCCTTTAACAATCTTAATACTACTTTGAGGTATATCGAGCTCTTTAGCTAATAATTTAATTAATTCCTTATTCGCTTTTCCTTTAGTTGGGGAGGTCTGAATTCTCACTTTCAAAAAATCGCCGAAGATTCCGACGATTTCCCTTCTTTTAGATTGGGGAGTAACTTTAATATTCAGAAAAGTCCCCCCTTTTGATTGACAATACCACATTTATTTTCCTCGCGAGGCAGATTTTTTTCTGACTTTTTTATCTTTTTTCCTAGGAGTGGATTTTTTATTCCTGATTAATTTGGTTTGATAGACTTCCCGATATAATTTTATCGTTTCCTTTATGGTCTTACTCCAATTAAACTGCCTGGCTTGGATCAACCCGGCCTTGCTCATTTTTTCTCTTAGTTTTTTATTAGCCAGCACCTTGTGAAAAGCGGCCGTAATCTCCTCCATTTTATTAGGATTAACCAATGAAGCGGCATTGCCCGCTATTTCCGGTAGGGAAGAAACTTTAGAAGTAATCACCGGCGTACCCAGACTCATTGCTTCCAAAACCGGCAATCCAAACCCTTCATACATCGTGGGAAAAACAAAGCAGGTGGCATTCTTCATTAAGACTACTTTTTCTTCGTGGGGAATGTAGTTTAGAAATCGAATTTTATAACCAAATTTCTGCTGTTTTATCGTCTTAAATATCTCTTCGTATTTCCAACCTTTACCTCCGGCAATAATTAGTTCGTAGTCCTTAAACTTGCGGTAGTTCTTTAAAAGAAGGCTGTTAAAGGCCTTGATCAGATTGATTAAATTCTTTCTTGGTTCTAGTGTTCCAACAAATAACAGATATTTCTCACCAATTTTGTATTTCTTCTGAAGCTGGGCTTTCGATGCTCTTTTTACCAATTTAGTTCCGATATGCTGAACTACTCCTTCGTAGATTACTCTAATTTTACTGGGATTTATTTTGAATAACCGGATAATGTCCCTTTTAGTAGCTTGCGATACGGCAATTATTCTTTTCGCTTTCCGAGCACTTTTGGGAACCAAAAATTTAGTGCTAAAGGCCTGACCCCTAGGAAACCAAGAGGGATGACGGTAGATGGCCAAATCGTGAATGGTCAAAACGATATCGCCGGGGTAAGCAAGCGGAGCGGTGCTGGCGGGAGCATGAAAAATATCTAACCTTTCCTTGATTAAAACGGCTGAAATCAGCATGTGGGAATAAGTAAAAGGCAGATATCTTTTGTACTGAGAAAATGGGAAATATTTTATTTTAACGTTTCTTTGCTGAAATTCTTTGGTATCGGTCACCCGCCAATCAAAAAATAATAGGTATTCATTCTTTTTATCAGCTTTAAGTAGATTCTTAACCAAAGAATAGGTGTAATGCCCTACACCGGCTTGCTCCCCTTTTCCGGGATTCAATATGGTTCGACAATCAATTCCGATACGCATTGTTTAGGAATTAGCTTTTTAGCTTCTTAGCTTTTTAGGTTGCGGCGATGAGAAAGTTCAACGAATGTTATCTCCCTAAAAAGCTAATAAGCTAAAGCCTAAGAAGCTGACACATCACATCTTCTTCGGAGCCGAAACTCCCATCAGACCTAAAGCATTCTTCAAAACAACCTGAGTGGCTTGAATCAGCGCCAGTCTTCCGGCATTAACTTTTTCCTGATCAATCACCCTGCATTGAGTATAGAAATTATGAAACTTTTTGGCAATCTCAACAGTATAGAACGGCAGACGATGAAGCTCATAATTTTGACTGATATCCAACAATAAATCGGGTAATTTGATTAACTCTTTGGCCAATGCTAATTCGGCGGGATAACTAAGTTCTATCTGACGATTGCTAGTCTTTTCTTTAGTATTTTTGTTTTTGAGCTTTTCCATTATACTACAGATCCTGGCGTGAGCATATTGAACGTAAAAAACCGGGTTTTTTTCTGACTTTTTCCTAGCCAGACTTAAATCAAAATCCATGTGCGTCGCAGAACTATACATTAAGAAAAAGAACCGGGTCACATCTAATCCTATTTCCTCTACTAATTCTTCTAAAGTGATAAAGGAACCACCCCGCTTAGACATCTTAACTTCAAATCCCCCTTCAATCAATCGGACAAACTGAACCAGAATAATATCTAACTTTCCTTCGTATCCCAATGCTTTCATTGCCGCTTGTAATCGGGGAATATCACCATGATGATCCGCACCCAGAATGTTTATTTTTTTGGAGTTAGTTAAAAAATTCACTTCATGGTGGGCAATATCGCTGGCAAAGTAGGTCGGGGTACCGTCGTTTTTGATCAGCACCCGGTCTTTATCATCACTAAATAGCCTTGATTTAAACCAAAGGGCACCTTCTTTTTCATAGGTTAGATTCTTCTCTTTTAATTTATTCAGGGTGCGTTCAAATTGGCCGGAATCATAGAGCGATTGTTCGGAAAACCAGATATCATATTTAATCTTTAGTTTTTTAGTAAGCAGATTTTGAATCCGTCTGATCATCTTTTTCAGAACGGCTTGTTTTACCTTTTCCTTTATTTCATTAATCTTTTGAGGATTCTTTAAAGTATAGTTTTTAAGATGGAACGATTTAGCTATTTCATTGATATATTCACCCTGATAACAATAATCTGGATAAGGTACGTGGATTCCTTGGTTCTGAAGATATCTTCTGGTCACTGATTCTCCTAATATTTCAATCTGCTTGCCAACATCATTAATATAATATTCCCTTTCCACCCGGTATCCTACCCAAGACAAAATATTTGCCAGAGTGTCTCCTAAAAAAGCGCCTCGACCATTGCCCACATGAATAGGACCAGTAGGATTAGCGGAAACAAATTCAACCTGCGCCTTTCTTTGGCGGCCAAAGTTGCTCTTCCCAAAATCTTTCCCCTTTTTATTAATTACGCCGATGGTATCCGACAACCAAATAGAATTTAAGGTAAAGTTTAGAAATCCGGGAGGCGCCAGCTCCACTTGGTCAAGCATCTTTTCCTGCTCAACCATTTTCTTAATGCCCGGCAAAAGTATTGCCCCGATTCCCATTGGGTTCATTTTTAACTTTCCGCCTAGCTGAAAAGCGATGTTGCAAGCGTAATCCCCGTGTTTTTCCAATTGAGGAGACTCAATCTCAATAACAGGAAGCTCAAAATGGGGCAAATGGTTTGCTTGTTGCTGATTGATAATTTCTTTTTTAATTAATTCTTGAATTCTTTTTTCGATCATCTTCTATATTATAACGGTTTTTCCCAATTTAGTTAAAAGTGGAAGAGATTGGCAAAAAGTTATAAAATTTAACTGGATGGTCTTAAGCTCTGTACAGTTAACAGTCAAGGGTAACACTTTCTAGCTTTTCATGAGGAGTAATTCCGCCTAAAGATAAGTGAATCCTTTCAAAATTGTAGTAAT
>PEXU01000038.1 GCA_002774635.1 Candidatus Kerfeldbacteria bacterium CG08_land_8_20_14_0_20_40_16
TGAAAAAATGCATGGCTTTAGATTAATGCGTCTAAACACTGTTTTAGCGCAATGAAGAAATTCTTAAATTGCTCACTTGTCAGAATCAGGTTAATCAATTATGATAGAGAACGTTACCGCTAAAAGGTAACTTTTTAATAACTACTGGGTAAAATGATTAAGAAAGTTATAATATCAGCGGCCGGACAAGGCAAGCGAATGAAGCACCTTACTAAAGACAAGCCCAAGCACTTGATTGAAGTGAAGGGACATCCTTTTTTGTACTATCTTTTGGAAAACTTGAAGGAAGCGGGGCTAAAAGAAATTATTATTGTTATTGGGTATAAAAAAGAAGTTCTAGAGAAATTCATCAAAAAGTATGACTCTAAGATTACCGTTCTAAATCAGTCTGATTTTGTCGGAGGCGAATACGGCACCGCTTGCCCCATTAAATGCGTCGAGCATCTGGTTAAGAACAAAAATTTTTTGGCCGTTTGCGGAGATGATTTATACTCGGTGGCTGATATAAAGGAGATAATGATTGATGACCATTATAACTATATTGCGGGAATAGTGGATGAACATCCCGAAACTCATGGTGTTCTAGTCACTAAGAAAAAAGATTTACCCTCACACTCAAGGTTTGAGTGCGAGGGTTTACTGGAAAAAATCGTTGAAAAGCCGGAAAAGTTTATGGGTGATTTGGTCAATACCGGAATGTATAAATTCACGCCGGAGATATTCGGAGTGGTAAAGAAAATACCCCTTTCTCCCCGAGGCGAATATGAAATAACCGATGCTGTTTCCTTACTGGCAGAAGAAAATAAGGTAAAGATAAAAAAAATTAAGGATTATTGGCTGGAATTTACCAGACCAGAGGATGTTATTTCGGTAAGCAATTTTCTGGATCAACACTTTAAGTGATTCCATGCGTAAAAAGAGAGCTAAAATTGTAACTATCGGCGGGGGAACCGGCAGTTCCCAAGTTCTTTTGGAATTGAAAAAATATCCGGTCCAACTTTCTGCCATCGTTACCATGATGGATAGCGGCGGGTCGACCGGCCAATTAGTAAAAGAAGCAAAGGTTCACCCCATGGGAGATGTTAGACAAGCGCTTTTGGCGCTCTCTAAAGCCAGCCCGGATCAAAAAGAATTTTTTGATTTCCGTTTTGCCCGCGGCGGTCTAAGAGGGCACAATCTAGGGAACATGATTTTGGCCGCTTTTGAAAAAGCAACCGGCAATTTTGAAAAATCGATCGAAATAATTAAGAGATTTTTGACTGTAAAAGGAGATGTTATTCCGGTAACTTTAGAATTTACTGATTTAGTGGCTTACTTGAAAAATGGCAAAAAATTAGTACGCGAGGATCGGTTGGAACTACTAACTAAAAAAAGTTATTCTTTTAAACGATTAGGATTAACTCATAAGGTTAAAGCTAATCCCAAAGCAATAAAAGCAATCAGAGAAGCAGAAATAATTATCATTGGCCCGGGCAATCCGTTGCGTAGCATCCTACCCAACTTTTTAGTAACGGGAATTAAATCAGCGGTGAAAAAATCAAAAGCAAAAGCAATCTTCCTTGCTAATCTGATGAATAAAAAAGGACAGACTGATCAATTAACCCTTTCTGAATCAATCGCTTTTTACGAACAATATATTGGTAAGGGAGTTATTGATTACGTAGTTTATAACTCCGCCGATTTCTCCAAAGACTTATTAAGAAAGTATCAATTAAAAGATGAATCCTTGCTAAAGATAGACAAAGATAATCTCCAGCGATCAAATTATAAGGCGATTGGCGCTCCTCTTTTAGCCAAAGGAGGTTTCTCCCAAAAAAAGGAAGATGTTCTATTGACGAGGACCGCTATTAGACATGATCCCAAAAAGCTTGCTAAGATTATTATGCGGATTATTTCTGAAAGGAAAAAATGAAAATAATTTTAGACTTTGATTATACCTTGTTTAATGCGCAGGACTTCAAACAAGCGCTAAGAGACCGCTTTTCCTTATTTGGAATAAGTTCCGAGCAGTTTGATGATAGTTATTTTACTATTAAACAGCAGTTGGGCTATTATAATTATAATAAACATCTTAAGATGTTAGCTCAAAATAATAAGATTAATGAAAATGATTTAATTTTGAGCTTTCAAGAAATAGTTGATTCCGCTAGAGAGTTTCTTTATCCCGACAGCTTGTTTTTTTTGAAAACGATAAAGAATATTCCGGATGCTTTTATTTATCTTTTGACTTTTGGGCAGGACAAGCTTCAGCAATCAAAAATTGAGGCCAGCGGGATTAAAAAATACTTTGATAAAATAATTGATACAACAAACTCTAAGATGGATTTATTAAAAATAGACAGAAATGTTTCTGATATTGTGATAATCAATGATCGAGGCAAGGAGATCGATGAAATTAAGCAGCAGTTGCCGCCAGTAAAAGCTATTTGGTTAAGAAGACCTTATTCGCTATATTTTAACGAGGGTTGCCGACAAAAAGATTTTGAGGCCAGCACCTTAAGCGAGGCCCTTAGTTTTATTAAAACTTTTATAAATAATAAGGATTAATTAAAATGAGTGAGCATAAAAGAGACGTTCATGGTCATACCGTCCAGGGGGGGAGTAGTGCTCTGGATGGTATTGATTATCTAGACCACCGCTTAGATTACAAAGAAGTGGAAGTTTTTTTTGATCAAGCTAAAAGACACGGCTCGGTGCAGTTTGAGGATGACAAAGGTAGAAACTATACTATCGTCCGCAATCAAAACGCCACTTACACTATTGAACGTCGAAAAGAATCTAGTGGCTGGTTTTAAATTTAAATCACTATTGATCAATGATTAAAGAATTTTTAAATCCTGACCGACTGACCTTAGGAATGGGAAAAGTGCTGTCAAAAGTTTCTGCTAATCCGAATGTTTGGACAGTTATCTCTATTGTACCAGCAGTAATCGGTTTCTATTTAGTTTGGAAAGGCAGCGTTATTTGGGGAACAGTTTTATTCTTATTATCAGGATTTCTTGATGCCATAGATGGGGCGGTTGCCCGTTCGCAGAATAGAAGCACTTATTTGGGGGCTTTTATTGACGGCACTGCCGATCGGTTTGTCGATTTTCTTTTGATCTTTAGCTTTCTTTTTTTAGCTCTACCTGATTTGTGGTTCTCATTCTCCTATTGGGTGGTGATTGCCGCCTATTTTGCCTTAATGCCCACTTTTACCGTGGCTTACGCGAACCATCGCCAAGCGGTTCCGGATCCCACAGAAAAGGTTATCTGGCGTATTTTACATCGCTCTGAAATGTACCCTTTGTTTTTAATTGCTCTATTTGTGGCCGCTTTTAACTTAACCGCTGCCACCTACCTGTTTGTTTTTACCGCCATTCTGTCGATTATTACTACTTTCCAGACAATTTATTTAGTAGTCAAAAAGTCGAAGAATTATCCTCAAATGTAAGCGATACGTCGGCGTATCGCTTACATTACGCTTATGAAAATCTATTCCGTCTCTGAATTCGTTCAAACCGTCAGAGAATATTTGGGCGAAACATTCGGGCCGGTAGTAATCCAGGGTGAAGTAACCAATTTCCACCAGCCCAAAGGTAATCTAATTTATTTTGAACTTAAGGATAAAGAATCCCGAATCTTATGTTTTATGCTTAGTTGGGAACTCAAGGTTCCTATTGAAGATGGTACAGAAATTAGGGTTTTAGGGATTCCTTCCTTATTCAAAGGATCAGGCGGTTTTCATATTAGAGTGCAGGAAATCGAATTAGTGGGAGAAGGAGCGTTAAGGAAAGCCTGGGAAGCGCTAAAGGAAAAATTGGAAAAAGAGGGAATTTTTGCTCTGGAAAGAAAAAGAACTTTGCCGCGTTTTCCTTCTCGGATTGGTCTAATTACCTCTTCGGACGCCGCAGCGTATACTGACGTGCTAAGAATTCTAAAAAATCGCTGGTCCGGATTAACGATTAAATTTCTCCCAGTCGCGGTCCAAGGGATCGGTTCCATCACTCGAATCGTTAAGGCTCTAGGATACTTTAATCAGAAACAGGATATTGAGGTGATTATTCTAACCAGAGGCGGCGGTTCTTTGGAAGATCTGCAGTCCTTTAATTCGGAAGACGTAGTCCGAGCAATCTTTGCTTCCCAAATTCCAGTGGTTTGCGGAGTGGGTCACGAAAGAGATATTACTCTGGCTGATTTAGTAGCCGATCAGCGGGCATCCACCCCTTCTAATGCCGCAGAGATAGTGGTTCCCGATCGAAGAGAAATTATTAACACAATAAATTGGAGAACAGATCAAATAAAAAGTAACTTCTCTTTACTACTAAAGAGAGCTGACGAAGAAATAACAGAAAAACTTTCTCTTCTCGAGGAGGGGGTTCGAAGCTGGAAAGATAATTTTGTCTATCTTTACGAAAAACTTGGTCAAAATTGGCGTTCTTTTGTCCAGAGTTTATTTTGGCAGAAGGAAAAACTGCATAGCTCTCTGATTAAAATTAAAGAAAGATTCACTTTTAATCTAGAAGTCGTCAAAGAACAGTTGGTCACTCAAACAAGATTAATTACTACCCTTTCTCCTCAAGCAACTCTTGATCGGGGCTATAGTTTGACATATCTTAAGGATAAGCAGAAAATTATAAAAGACAGCCAAGAAGTTAAATCTGGCGACAACATTACTACTCGTTTGGCAAAAGGAAAAATTAATTCTAAAGTTAACTGATTATGACCAAAACGACAAAGAAAAAAACTGTTTCTAAATCTAAATTTAACTTTGCGGAAGCTTTTGCAGAATTAGAAAAAATAACAGAGGAATTTGAAAACGAAACGGTTGATTTAGAAGCCGGTTTAAAAAAGTTTGAACGGGGGTTAGAACTGGCCAGTGAGCTCAAAACGAGATTGAAAGAAGTTGAAAACAAGGTTGAAATTATTAAGAAGAAGTTTGAGGATTAGGAATTAGCTTTTTAGCTTCTTAGGTTTTACAATGTTAAATAAAATGCTAATTTTCCTAAAAAGCTAACAAGCTAAAGTCTAAAAAGCTAGACAATGCGACGAACTAAATATATCCGAATCGATGAAACCCCGCGGCAGATTTTAGGGAATCTGCCAAAGCTCTTTCTAGATACTGCTCGGGGAATTATGTTTGGCGGTGAAGGGAAGAATAGTATCGAAAGAAATAATTCTTTTTCCAGGCCTGATCCAATTAGAAAAAGCTATCCGGAATGGCCTTTTAATAATAGTCATTGGCGAATGAGTTTTACGGAAAGTGATCAGGGGGATTTAGAAATTCCTTCCTATCTTTTGGAACAGATAATCAAAACCAATAGTCTGGTTACGGAATTCAATGTTGAATTAGAGCAAAAAATGATTCCCAGAACCAAAATTGAAGAATTCCGCTATGACAGCTATAAAATCGGTTTGAAGATAGCGGAAGGGATTATTCTTCAGTTCAACCAACCATGGATGGCCAGCCGACAATTTGATTTGGCCCAAATCCACACTGAGAATACCATAATCACTCTTCAGAACTTCAAGGAGGAAAGAATCGGATCAGCGGAAAAAATTGCCGTCTTGGAACGACACTGCCGCAGAATGATCTCAATAATTAGGGAATTTAAGCAATATTTTGATTTAGATCAGCTATGATTTTTATTTATGTTGTTTGCTCTACTGGTCAGGAAGCCAAAAAAATTGGAATGACCTGTGTAAAAAAGCGCCTAGCGGCTTGTGCTAATTATTTTCCTATAGAATCGATATACTGGTGGCGAAAAAAACTAGTGTTGGATAAAGAATACGCCTTGATTTTAAAAACTAGAAAAGAAAATTTTTCCAAGATAAAATCTTTGGTGAAGAAATTACATAGCTATCAAGTACCCTGTTTTTGCTCTTGGCGAGCCGATCAAGTGGAAAAAAATTATTTGGGGTGGTTAAAAGAAAACAGCAAATAAAGCGGTTGAAAAACAGTAGGCGAGAATACGTATTCTCGCCTACGCTTAATATAGAGATTCTGCTATAATAAAAATATAATTTTTAATTAAAAATTGTGCCAAAAAGAATCTATCTTTATTCAACCATCTTGGCCGTCAGTTTCTTGACGCTATTTTTATATTTTGATTCCTCGGTACGGCCAGTTGCCGCTTCACTTAATCCGATTCAGGGCGAATATCGGGCAAAAACGCTTTTGGTAAAGTTTCGTCCAGAAATAAAAAAATCAGTCAATATCGAAGGAACTAAAATAAATCTTCCTTCAGTAGAATTCCTGAATAATAAATATCAATTGAATAAAATTGACCCTCTTTTTCCAGATGCCCGACATGCCAATAGCGCGCTGGGCACCACTTACCGAATGACCTTTGATTCTTCGGAACAGCTGGAAAAAATGCTAGCTGATTTTAAAAACAATCCAGTAGTATTAACTGCTGAACCGGATTATCGGGCAAAGGCGGAGTGGTCTCCCAATGATGAGTATTACTCTGAACAATGGAATTTCGACACAATTAATATGGAAATTGCTTGGGATTACGATACCACCACTCCCAAACATGGAGGCGATCCGAATGTAGTAGTGGCGGTAATTGACACTGGTGTAGCTTATGAAAACTATGGCTCTTATGATCAAGCTTCTGATTTGGCCGATACAAACTTTGTGGCTGGTTATGACTACGTGAATTTAGATTCCCATGCCAACGATGATAATGGTCATGGTACACATGTGGCCGGCACTATCGCCCAAAGTACCAATAACGGACTGGGAGTAGCGGGCATTGCTTATAATTCCACTATCATGCCAATTAAAGTATTAGATGAAAATGGTTCGGGCTGGGTTTCGGATATTATTTTAGGAATTGAATACGCCATTGATAATGATGCTGATGTAATTAATATGAGTATTGCCGCGTCGGCTCAAGTGGCGGCTTTAGACCAAGCTTGTGAAGATGCCAGAGCAGCTGGCCTTATTCTGGTGGCGGCTACTGGCAATGATGGTGAAGACTCTGTCTCTTATCCAGCAAAACACAGCGATGTTATCGCGGTCGGAGCAACAAATTCTAGCAATTCCATCACATCCTATTCCAATACGGGAACGGGGATCGATTTAGTGGCTCCCGGTGGAGAAGGAATCAATCTAATTGTTCAGCAAACATGCGATAATCCTCCTGCTTGCAACTCCTTTGACTATTACGGTTTTGAAGGAACTTCGATGGCCACTCCGCATGTTGCCGGAGCAGTGGCACTACTACTAGCCTTATGGTGTTTCGCCGGATAACGTTCAGGATATTCTGCAGGATTCGGCAACAGATTTAGGATCCAGCGGCTACGATACCACTTACGGTTACGGTTTGCTTGATATTGAAGCGGCCTTTGTATCCATTGGCGGTGATGTTACTCCTCCTACTAATCCTACCATTAAGGTCTACACCGGTTCTAATAAGAGTACCGAACTGGATGCTGATACCCGTTATGATGAAATAAGCCCTTATTTTTCCTGGAGTGGCGCTTCGGATACCAGCGGCATCGCCGGCTATTACGTGTATTTTGGGACCGCTTCTTATGCTAATCCTAGAACCGCCGGCACATTCCAAACTGGTGTCAACTATTCTGCCAGTGGTCTTTCCGGAGATGACGAAGATTATTACCTAAAAATTAAAACTAAGGATATTGCTGGAAATACTACAGCTACTTCTACTGTTTTTCACTATATTGTAGATACGGTAGCTGTCGCACCGACCAGTCTTTCCGCCAGCAACCAAGCGGATGGAATTTTGCTTTCCTGGGACGAGGGGGATTCCTATTCGACATCCTATGATCTTTATCGATCAGGAACCGTTGATGGAAGCTACGTTAAGAAAAACACCTCTACTTTAACAAACGCCCAATTTCTTGATGAAAGCGTTAATACTAATGATATTCGCGGAACAACTTATTATTATAAAGTAAAGACTGTTGATGACTTAGGAAATTCAAGTAATTACTCCAGTGTACTTAAAGCGACCCATTATCCCGGATCGGATATAGTGATTGGTGCTGGCCCAGGCGGCGGACCCCAAGTGAGAGTGTTCGAGCCTGACGGAACACTTATTTCCCAATTCTTTGCTTATAGTGAAACCTTTCGAGGAGGCATTAATGTAGCGGTTGGCGATTTAGATAATGATGGTGGTAATGAAATTGTAACCGGTACTGGTCCCGGCGGCGGCCCTCAAGTGAGAATATTCGATCTTTACGGCAATCCTAAATTTACCAATGGCTTCTTTGCCTATGCCGAACATGTCCGCAACGGAGTTTATGTGGCAGTTGGTGATTTAAATGGTGATGGTTACGGAGAAATAGTTACTGGTACTGGAGCAGGATCCGGTCCGCACGTAAGAACTTTTGATCGTTTTGGCAAGCCGATATTCTCGCCTGGCTTCTTTGCCTATGCCGAACATGTCCGCAACGGAGTTTATGTAACAACAGGTGATTTAGACGGTAATGGCAAAGATGAAATCATTACTGGGACCGGACCAGGTAGCGGACCTCATGTTCGGACCTTTAACTATGTTGGCCAGCCGGTATTTACCCCGGGCTTCTTTCCTTACGACTCCGCTTTTCGAGGAGGAGTAAGGGTCGGCATTGGCGATTTAGATGGTAACGGTAAAGATGAGATAATCACCTCGCCGGGTACCGGAGGAGGTCCCCAAGTGAGAGCTTTTGACCGTTACGGTAATCCCCGAGTAACCAACGGCTTCTTTGCCTTTAACCAGGAATTTCACGGCGGAATCTTTATTGCCAGTGGTGATACCAATCAGGATGGATTGGACGAAATAGTGGTCAGTGTAGGAGGATCCGGCAGCCCGGCAGTCCGAGTATACAGCAATGACGGTACTGAGATTTTGGAATCATTTTATGGACTATCCCAGACCTTTTTAAACGGAATTAATGTCGCCGCCGGAGCGATGAATTAAGAGATCAGTTTATTGGAGATTTTAGATTAGTGAAAGCGAAAAGCGAAAAAATCAAAGCGTAAAATCACAGATAAAAATTAAAAATTTATATATTGAATAAGAAATTCCAAGGCAAAGTCATTCGAGGCGATGGTTTGGGGCGAAAGTTAGGATACCCGACGGCTAATCTGAATTGGCCCCCAAAAAAAAGAATCCCCAAAGGGGTATTTGCTGTTAGAGTGCGAGTACTTAAAAAAAATTATCCGGGGGTAGCGGTGATCGGAATTCCTACGGTAACAGACAAAAAACCAAAATTAGAAATTCACATTCTGGATTTTGATAAAATGATTTATTGCCAATGGCTTTCTGCTGAAATAATTAAAAAGATTAGAAACCTAAAAACTTATCGATCTAAAAAAGAATTAATAAAAATGATTCATAATGATTGCCGGAAGGCAAAAAAAATCTTAATCAATAGCGCTAAGCAATAACATGACTTTAATTATCTGGCTTTTTATTTTTATCGTTAGTTTGATAGTTTTAATCTTTTCGGCTGATCGTTTTACCAAAGCGGCCGAGAAGCTGGGAGTGGCATTGGGAATCCCGGCCTTTATAGTTGGAATAACCATTGTAAGCATCGGCACCTCTTTGCCGGAATTAATGACCAGCTTGCTGGCTGTTTTTCGGAGCACCCCGGTTCTGGATGCCACACCGATTGTGGTGGGAGACGTAGTCGGATCGAATATTGCCAACATTCTATTGATTACAGGAATAGTGGTTATTTTAGTAAGAAAGCTGGAAGTAAAAAGAAGTTTGATTGAACTAGACATCCCCCTATTGCTTCTTTCTACCGCTCTTTTAATTTTAGTGGCGTACGACGGAGTGATTAACTGGATGGAAGGCATTATCCTGCTGCTGGGTTTAGGGGTTTATCTTCGCTACAGCCTTTCTGATCATGCCCGGGAAAAAGTTGCAATGGGAGAAGAAGAAAAAATACGGCGCCCGATTTGGGGAATTTTCCGCAACAAAGAACAGAAAGCGCGAGTGGAAGGGAAGCTCATTCTAAATTTAATCATTTTCAGCATCTTGATTTATATTGGAGCTAGATACACCATTGATTCACTAATTAACATTTCGGACTTAGTAGGCATTGGAACGTCCGTTCTGGCCGCTTCTGCCATTGCTGTCGGTACTTCTTTGCCGGAACTTTTTGTATCCGGTGCCGCGGCGCTTAGAGGAAATCACGACATTGCTATAGGGAATATTTTTGGTTCCAATATCTTTAATGCTTTATTTATTATAGGTGTTCCGGCACTCATTAAACCTTTGACGGTGCCAACAGACGTGCTTCAAATCGGCATTCCCTTTTTAATCGGAGCAACGGTAGTCTATGTATTTTCCGCTATTAGCCGCAAAATTTATATCTACGAAGGGGCCATCTACCTTTTAATTTACGTGGTGTTTATCGCCAAACTGTTTAAAATATTCTAAAGACAAGTAGAAAAAAAGCGGCTCGATAATCAGTCGCCTGCTTGTTATTTTTGGGAACTTTAAGTAATCTTTAAATATGAAATGGGTAACCGAAAACATCGAGTTTGCCACCGGGGAAAAATATCAACTGCTCGACATTACTTATGATATTGAAGAAAAAATAAATTCTTTAAGCATAGAAAGCGGTGTTTGTATTATTAATGTTCCCCACGCTACGGCGGGTTTGATTGCAAACGAAAATGAGACAGGGGTGAAAGAAGATATTCTAAATCGAATTTTAGCTTTAGCTCCCGAGAACGTTACGTATCAGCACGACCGAATTGACAATAATGCCCGGGCTCACGTAATATCCAGTATTATTGGAACGGATAGTGTGTTCATTATTGAGGAAGGGCGCTTGGTAAGAGGAATTTGGCAGAATATTTTTTTTGTGGAATTGGATGGCCCACGTTCTGTGAGAAAGGTGGTAATTAAGATATTTGGGGAATGATTGCTAATGGCTGGTAGCTTATGGCGTATCGCAATCGCTAAGCACGGAGGTTAAAAAATAAGATAATTGAAAGTGAAAAAGTAAAAATTAAAAATTTTAACATTAATTAAACAACAGAAATAGAAAATCTGAAATTGTTTTAAGCTTTACGCTGTGGTTTTTCACTTTTCACTTTTAATTTTTCACTAAAATAACTTTCTAAAATGAAATCCTTAATCAAAAAAATTACCCCTCCCCTTATTATCCAGTGGTATCATTGGACGCTTTCTTATTTAGGAATTCTGCTCTGCGGGTTCCCTTCGGAAAAACTAATAATTATTGGAGTAACCGGCACCAACGGCAAATCAACAGTGGTAAATTTAGTTGGTAATATTTTAAAAGCAACCGGCCAAAAAGTAGCCTGGTTGTCTACCGCCAATTTTCATCTGGCCGGAAAAGAATGGCTGAACGATCAGAAGATGACCATGCTGGGCCGGTTTAAAACGCAAAAGTTTTTGAAGGATAGCGTAAAAGCAGGTTGCCGTTATGTGGTTGTTGAAACATCATCGGAAGGCATCAAACAGTACCGTCACTTAGGAATTAATTACGACGTCGTAGTCTTTACCAATCTTACACCAGAGCACATCGAATCCCACGGCAGTTTTGAGAAATATAAACAGGCCAAAGGAAAACTGTTTCAACATCTTACCAAAAAGCCCAGAAAGAAATTTAAGGGACGGACAATTGATAAAGTAAGTGTTGTTAATACTGATGATCAGCACGCCGATTATTTCTTAAATTTTCCCGCTGATAAAAAAATAACTTACTCTATTAGCCGTCCGTCCGATTTTCAGGCAACTGATATTGAATTAAATCCGGGAAAAAGCGGTTTCAAAATTATCAGCCAGTCCTACCAAACAAATCTTTTAGGAAAAGTAAACGTCTACAATTGTCTGGCGGCAATCAGTGTTGCTAAAGCTCTTGGAATATCCGATGAAATTATTGCCAAGTCCTTGGCACAGTTTCCAGGAATACCAGGCCGGTTTGAATTTATTAATAAAGGACTCGCCTCGCTTCCGCTTCGGCGAAGCGGGCAAGATTTTAAAATGATGGTTGATTATGCCCCGGAACCAGAATCTTTGCGAGCGTTATACGAAACTCTCCAACTTTTTAGATTTAATAGAATAATCCATGTTTTAGGTTCCACCGGAGGCGGAAGAGATAAGGCTCGCCGTCCAATACTAGGTCGATTAGCCGCAGAGAATGCTGATACGGTAATTATTACCAATGAGGATCCCTATGATGAAAATCCCCAAACAATTATTGATCAGGTTGCTCAAGGTGCCGAGGAAAAGGGGAAAGTCCTGAATCAGAATCTTTTCAAAATATTAGATCGGAAAGAAGCGATTCAAAAAGCACTGTCTCTTGCTCAAAAAGACAATCTAGTTTTAATCACCGGCAAAGGGTGTGAGCAGTTTATCTGTGTTGCTAACGGAAACAAGATTCCCTGGGATGATCGCAAGGTGATAAGGGAATTACTGAATAAAATATAGTATTGGTGAACAGCAGGCGAAACGTTCCTCGATTTCTCTCGGAACAGGCCGGCTTGTCCTGAACGGAGCTGAAGGACGTTTCGCCTTATTTAATTCTTGTGGACAATCTGTGACTTTCTTTTATTAGGCGTAGCAGAAAATCATTGGGAATTGACTTACACTAAGGAAATTCAAAAGAATATTGGCTAACCTTAGTCAAATACATCTTACAAACTGGTTTTATTATCAAAATACTTGACAGATCTGTTTTTTAGCTGGTAGTATCAATTTATGCACAATTTAATAAATTGAGGACTGGAATAGTCTTAATTACTCTCTTCTCGCAAAATAATATTGAGAAAGAGACAGTTTTATGACTACTAATAAATTGATTAGTCGTAAGTATTTTACAAAATTTCATCAAACAGTCCCCCTCGAAAATTTAATTGATATCCAGATAGATTCCTATAATTGGTTTCTTAGGGAGGGGCTGAAGGAATTATTTGAAGAAATTTCTCCGATCAAGGATTTTACCGGTCGGGAGTTAGAATTATATTTTTCTGACCATTATCTTGATGAACTGCGTTTTGATGAAAGAACCGCTAAGTCAAAGAATCTTACCTACGAGGCGGCCTTGCGGGTACAAGCCCAGCTAGTAAATGAAAGAACGGGTGAAGTAAAAGAGCAGGAAGTATACTTAGGTGACTTTCCCCTGATGACGGAACGGGGAACCTTTATTGTTAATGGGATTGAAAGAGTAGTAGTAAGCCAGCTAATAAGATCAGCCGGCGTTTTTTTTACTTCAGAAATAATTAAAGGAAGACGTTATTACGGAGCAAAAATTATTCCCAACCGAGGAGCATGGCTAGAGTTAGAAACCGATGCCTCAGGAGTTATCTCAGTTAAAATTGACCGCAAAAGAAAAGTGGCCATAACTTCTTTATTAAGAGCATTTGGTTATTCCAGTAATGAAGAAATCTTAGAACTCTTTAAAGAGGTTGATACTAATCCGGATATTAGATATATCGAGACAACGATTACTAAAGACATTGCGCGATCAGAGGCGGAAGGACTGAAAGAGGTTTACAAGAGAATTCGGCCGGGTGATTTAGCGACGGTTGATAATGCTCGTTCTTTAATCCATTCCATGTTTTTCAACTTTGATCGTTATGATTTTGGCAAAGTGGGCCGTTATAAACTGAATCAGCGTTTTGGGTTTAATTTTTCTTTATTAAAAGAGAATAGAATATTAAAAAAAGATGATCTGGTAGAGATTATCAAGGAGATTATTCGTTTAAATAATACTCAAGAAGAGGCAGATGACATTGATCATTTAGGGAACCGCCGAGTGAGAGCGATCGGAGAGTTAGTACAGAATAAGTTCAGAGTCGGTTTGGCCCGAATGGAACGGATCATCAAAGACCGAATGAGCACTAAAGACATTGATACGCTTACTCCCAATCAATTAATTAACGCTCGGCCAGTGATTGGCGCAGTGAAGGAATTTTTCATGTCATCTCAGCTCTCTCAGTTTATGGACCAAACCAATCCCTTAGCCGAATTAGAGCACAAGCGCAGGCTTTCTGCTATGGGCCCCGGCGGACTTTCTCGGGAAAGAGCTGGTTTTGATGTTCGTGATGTTCATCGCACTCACTACGGACGAATTTGTCCAATTTCCACCCCGGAAGGTCCGAACATCGGATTGGTAGGACATTTAACTTCCTATGCCCGGGTAAATGAGTATGGCTTTATTGAGACTCCTTATCGAAAAGTACTGCATGACCTGGAAAATAGAGCAACCTTAACTGAAGGAAAAATTACCCGGGAAGATATAAAGGATGAAAAAACGAACAGCATAGTTATTAAAGCGGGGGAGGTTATTGATGAAAAAAAAGCGAAGGCATTAGAGAAAGCAGCGGTAAAGTCCGTACCAATTAAACCAGTTGTTACCGACGAAATAGAATATCTAGATGCCTTTAATGAAGAAAGGTACATCACTACCGCTGCCACTACCCCGATTGATGACGAGGGATATTTTCTAAAAGAAAAAGCGGAGGTACGGAATCACGGACGGCCAGGCATTGAATCAGCCTGGAAAGTTGACTATATGGATGTTGCGCCCTGCCAAATTGTAAGCGTGGCGACTTCCTTGATACCATTCTTGGAGCATGATGATGCCGTAAGAGCGTTAATGGGTACCAATATGCAACGGCAGGCCGTGTCTTGCATTAAGCCCGAAGCTCCTTTGGTAGGCACTGGTGTAGAGGCCCAAGCGGCGCATGATTCCGGACAAGTAGTAATTGCCAAAGATAAAGGCAAGGTAATTGAAGTATCCTCAGATGAAATCAAAATTTTAGAAGACAGCGGCCACTTACAGACTTATTCACTAGGCAAGTTTGTTCGTTCTAATGCCTCTACTTGCATGAATCAGAAGCCGCTGGTTGATAAAGGAGAAAAGATAGACATTGGGCAAATAATCGCTGATGGCGCTTCAACCGATCAAGGTGAATTAGCTCTCGGTCAGAATATCTTAGTAGCTTTTATGCCTTGGGAAGGAGGTAATTACGAAGATGCTATTTTGATTTCTGAAAAACTGGTAAGAGATGACCGTTATACTTCCATTCACATTGAAGATTATTCTATTGATATTAGAGATACTAAATTGGGTCCAGAAGTAGTAACCAGAGATATTCCTAATGTTTCAGAGGAAAAACTGAAAGATCTGGATGAAGAAGGAGTTGTCCGTATTGGAGCGAATGTTTCCTCGGGGGATATCTTAGTAGGAAAAATCACTCCTAAAGGAGAAACTGAGTTGTCAGCAGAAGAGAAATTATTACGGGCCATCTTTGGCGAAAAAGCCAAAGATGTAAAAGACAGCTCTCTCTACCTGGAACACGGTGAGCACGGAAAGGTAGTGGATATTAAAATATTTTCTCGAGAGAAAGGAGATCGTTTGCCCTCGGGCGTCATTAAAACTATCCAGGTGTCCGTGGCGCAATTAAGAAAAATCCAGGTGGGTGATAAAATGGCCGGCCGCCACGGGAATAAAGGAGTTATCTCTAGGGTGGTAGCGGTTGAAGATATGCCTTTTTTGGAAGACGGAACGCCGGTTGAGATCATTCTTAATCCTTTAGGAGTTGCTTCTAGAATGAATTTAGGACAGATTCTGGAAACCCACTTAGGCTTAGCCGCTAAAGCATTAGGATATTATGTTGCTAGTCCAGCGCTTGATGGGATACCTGAATCGGTAATCAAAGGGGAACTAAAGAAAGCTGGTTTCCCCATAGATGGCAAGATGGTGCTTTACGATGGTCGAGCCGGCAAACCTTTTGATCAAAAGGTTACGGTGGGATATATTTATATGATGAAACTAAATCATTTAGTAGAAGATAAAATTCACCAGCGGTCGATTGGGCCTTATTCTCTAGTTACTCAGCAACCTTTAGGTGGAAAAGCACAGTTTGGCGGTCAACGTTTTGGAGAAATGGAAGTTTGGGCCTTAGAGGCTTACGGAGCGGCCCATACTCTACAGGAGATGTTAACCATTAAATCGGATGACGTTCCCGGCCGCTCTAAAGCATACGAAGCGGTAATCAAAGGAGAGCCGATCAGAAAACTAAGTGTACCGGAGTCCTTCAATGTATTAGTCCGGGAGCTTAAGGGTCTTTGTTTGAATGTTGATCTGATAGAAGAAAAGAAAAAAGAGGAAGAAGAGAGAGAGCCAGTCGCTGAAGAAAAGAAAAAAGCAGTTCCTAGAAAAGAGCGCAAGGAAACAAAAAAATAAATGAGTTATTAATTATCTAAAGCGAATCCAATGGTTTTAGATCAAGAAACACCTCTCAATTTTGAAGCGATTCGTCTCAAATTAGCTTCTCCAAACGAAATCCATAATTGGTCGCACGGAGAGGTGACTAAACCAGAAACGATTAATTATCGTACTCAAAAGCCGGAGAAAAGCGGTCTTTTTGCGGAAGAAATTTTTGGACCTTCGAAAGATTGGGAATGTTATTGTGGAAAATACAAACGGATTAGATATAAAGGAATTATCTGTGATAAGTGCGGAGTAGAGGTTACTCGTTCTCTGGTCCGCAGAGAGAGAATGGGACATATTAATCTGGCTGTTCCAGTATCACATATTTGGTTTTTACGGGGAGTGCCGTCCAAAATTGGGCTGATGCTTGATCTCTCCGTCCAAAATTTAGAAAAAGTCATCTACTTTGCCGATTTTATTATTACTTCTGTGAATGATGAATTGCGTCAAGAGACCCTAAAGCAAATAGATTCTGAGTATCGCAGTAAGAAGAAATCAATCGAGGCTGATTTTAACCGCCGGCTGAATGAAATAAAGCAGACCGAAGCCAAAGATTTAGCGGCTACCAAGAACGAAACGGAAAAGGAGAAAAAGAAAAAAATATTTGAACAAGAATTAATCAATAATTCTGTTAACCGAGATGAGAAATTGCGTGACTTGCAAGAAGCGGTAGAGTTGGCGCGCAGGGAGTTAAAGGAGTTGCGCGTTAAACAAATAATTTCTGAAAACAGATATCAGGATCTTTCTTTAAAGTATGGTCATGTTTTTGAAGCGGGGATCGGCGCTGAAACAATCAGAAAGCTGTTAGAAAAAATGGATCTGGATAAATTAGCAAGGGGATTAGAAGAAGAAATTCAAAAGAGCAGCAAGAATCAACGCCGGCGTTTAGTACGCAGAATGAAATTGATTAAGAACATGAAGAAGAATAACATCCGGCCAGAATGGATGATTCTGACTGTAGTTCCGGTAATTCCTCCTGATCTGCGACCCATGGTCCAATTAGACGGAGGTCGTTTTGCCGCTTCGGATTTGAATGATTTATATCGAAGAGTAATTAATCGTAATAATCGATTGAAGCGATTAATAGAGCTTAATGCTCCTGAAGTTATTTGCCGTAATGAAAAGAGAATGCTTCAAGAAGCGGTGGATGCCTTGATTGATAACAATGCCCGACACGGTAAAACAGTCACTGCTTCTACTGGTCAGAAAAGAACGTTAAAATCCTTAGCCGATATGTTAAAGGGAAAACAGGGGAGATTTAGACAAAACCTATTGGGTAAAAGAGTTGATTATTCCGGCCGTTCGGTAATCGTCGTTGGACCTCATCTTAAGCTCCATCAATGTGGGATACCAAAAAGAATGGCTTTGGAATTATTTAAACCATTTGTAATTAGCGAATTAATCAAGAGAGAATATGTTCATAACGTTCGCAGCGCTAATCGGTTTATTGATTCCGGACGTTCAGAAATTTGGGATATCTTGGAAGAAGTAACGAGGAACTCTCACGTTTTACTCAATCGTGCTCCTACACTTCACAGATTGGGCATTCAAGCATTTCAGCCAATTCTAATTGAAGGTAGTGCTATTCAGATTCATCCCTTGGTTTGTCCTCCGTTTAATGCCGATTTTGACGGCGATCAAATGGCGGTTCATGTTCTGCTTACCCAAAAAGCAAAATGGGAAGCAAAAGAGATAATGCTTTCGGCTAAGAATTTACTAAAGCCAGCCACTGGCGAACCAGTAGTAACCCCCTCTCAAGATATCGTCTTAGGATGCTATTATCTTACTTTAGTGAATGACCGGGAGGTAATAAAAAAAGTATTTGCTTCGTCTACCGAAGCTATTTATGCTTATGAAGCGGGAGAAATAAAAATCCAGACTAAAATAAAAATACGCATAGAGGGAAAAATAATAGAATCGAGCGTTGGCCGAGTACTATTTAATGAAGTTTTGCCGGAAGACATGCCGTTTTGTAATCAAGTGATGGACAAAAAAATTCTAAAAAACATCATCCGCGAGATGCTAGATAAAGAAGGCAGTGAAAAAACAGTTGAGTTGTTGGATGAAATTAAAAAAATGAGTCTTCATTATCTAACTCAGTCTGGGCTAAGTTGGGGGATGGAAGACACTCCTGTTCCGCCCAAAAAGAAAGAATTGATTCAGAAAGCGGAAAAAGAGCTTGACGAAGTGCGAAATCAACACGAGATGGGATTACTAACCAAAGAGGAACGACATGCCAGAATTATTGATGTTTGGACCAGTATCAAAAATGAAATCCAGGAAGTTAGTAAAAAGACATTAGATCAATTTGGTCCCGTTTTTGCTATGATTGATTCCGGCGCACGCGGCAGCTGGGGTCAGATTACTCAAATGATGGGCATGAAAGGGCTAGTTACCAATCCTGCGGGCGAAACAATTGAATTACCAATCAAAGGCAGTTTTAAAGAGGGCTTTGATGTTTTAGAGTACTTTATTTCCACTCATGGTACCAGAAAAGGTCTTTCGGATACCGCCTTAAGAACAGCCAATGCGGGCTATTTGACCCGTCGTTTAGTAGACGTTGCCCAAGAAGTAGTCGTTACTGAGGAAGATTGTAAAGATGACGAGGGGGTGGTATTAACAAAAGAAGAAAGCGAAGAGGTCGGGGAACCTCTAGCGAGCCGAATTTTAGGGAGGGTAGTGTTAGAAAATATTAAATCAGGAAGAAAAACTCTAGTAAAGAAGGAACAGCTAGTGACCGAAAAAGAATATGAGCTGATAAAAAATCTGGATCTTAAGGCAGTAAAAATCCGATCCATTCTTACCTGTAAAACAGTAAGAGGAATCTGTCAGAAGTGTTACGGATACGAATTAGGTTATAATCATTTAGTAAAATTGGGTGGCGCCGTAGGAATTATTGCGGCCCAAAGTATTGGTGAGCCTGGCACCCAATTAACTATGAGGACTTTTCATACCGGAGGAGTAGCGGGGCAAGATATCACTCAAGGTCTTCCAAGAGTAGAGGAACTTTTTGAAGCCCGCCCAGTAAAGAAAGCGGCGATTATAAGCGAAACTGACGGCCAGGTATCAATTAGTGAGGATAATAAACAAAAGATTATAAAAGTATATGCCGAGAGGCCATTCACTAATACCTACCGGCTAAAAGATTTTTTCGGTAAGAACAAATACAGTTTTAAAGTGAAAAGCGGAAAGCTGGTAAAGAAAGGAGATCTTCTAGCAGAAAGCTCCAATAGGACCTTAAAGGCCCGCGAAGCTGGTAAGGTTAGTATTGAAGACGAGTTGATTAAAATATCAGTTGTTAAAGAAGAAACAAAAGAGTATCCCGTACCGATTGGGTATTCACTTTGGGTTAAGGAGGGAGAATTAGTGTCCCACGGCCAGCAGTTGACGGAAGGAAATATGAATCTTCCAGAACTTTATCGCTTACGGGGCAAAATAACAGTTCAAAAGTATATTATTAAAGAAATTCAGTATATTTATTCTTCACAAGGCCAACGTTTGAATGACAAGCATATCGAAGTGATTGTCCGTCAGATGTTCTCCCGCTACTACATTAAAGATGCCGGGGATACCGATCTTCTTTCGGGAGAAATAGTATCTGCCGCTCAGTTGCAAGAGGCAAACCGAATAGTTAAAAAAGGCGGCCAGCAAGCGTCTGCCGAGAATCTATTACTAGGTATCACTAAGTCCTCTCTTTCTACTGATAGTTTTTTAGCGGCGGCTTCTTTTCAAGAAACGGCCAGAGTGTTAATTGACGCCTCCGTCTCGGGAAAAGTCGATAAATTAAGAGGGTTAAAGGAAAATGTGATTATTGGTAAGCTAATTCCAGTCGGGACCGGTTTCTTAGAAAAGAGATAAAAATAACTGGGCAATTATTTGGTAAAACGGGCATCCTCTAATGATGTCCGTTTTACTTCATTGATAATTAACTGCATAATTTTCTCATTGACCGAACAGCTCTTTTTGTGATAAAATTAAAAATCGGTTAATCCAAAATATGAATAGAGAAAAAACAGCAAGACAAATTGCTAAAGAAAAGATTTCTAAGGATGAACAAACACTACTGAATCCAGAAACCAGGCGAGGTATAATCATTGTCCTCCTTTTTTTGGTAGCTATTCTAAGTATTCTTAGTTTTTTTGATTTAGCGGGTAGCGTGGGAGAGTTTCTCAAAAATATCCTGCTGGTCGTTTTTGGATGGGGGGCCTACTTGTTCCCGATTATCCTGATCGCTATCGGATATCTTCTTATTTTTCCGGAAAAATACAGCATCAAACTCTCTAATTATCTTGGTATTTTCTTGCTTTACTTAAGTTTTTCAGGAATTTTACATCTGTTTATCTCGCAGGATAAAGCAGTATCGGCAATCGGCGAAGGCAGGGGGGGAGGATATTTTGGACTGGTCGTTAGTTTGCCCTTATTAAAGATAATGGGGATTTGGGCTACGGCGGTGGTTCTAATTGCCCTATTATTTATCTCGCTTTTAATAGTCTTTTCCACCTCTCTTAATCGGATTATTGAAAGCGGGGGCGTGGTTGGCTCTATTCTTAAAAAGCCAAAGGAATTTCTTTTAAAATTAAAAGAAGCGCTTTCCCGTTCCCACAAAGAAGAACCAACTACGGTCGAGGAATCTGATCGTCAATTATTTAATGCTAAAGAAGTTTCCACCTCACCAGTTTTAAAGGAATCGGTTAGCGAGTCATCACGATCCACAGCTAAAAAAGAAGAACAACTTACTATTTTTCCCGGCAAGAAGAAAAGAACAAAAATTGATATTCCTCTCGATCTTTTAGAGGGATCTTCCACTACTCCTACCAGTGGAGATATTAAAATGAATCGGGAAAAAATTGAAAGGACTTTAGCTAATTTTGGTATTGAGGTAGAAATGGGAGAAACCAATGTTGGCCCTACCGTTACCCAGTATACGCTTAAGCCCGCCGAAGGAGTCAAGCTTTCTCAAATTGTTACTTTGCAAAATGATATTGCTTTGGCGCTTGCTGCCCATCCGATCAGGATTGAAGCCCCCATTCCCGGAAAATCTTTAGTGGGGATAGAAGTTCCTAATCAAAAGGTGGCTATTGTTAAGTTAAAGGAAATTTTAGAAAGCGACTCCTTCAAAGAACGAAAATCGGACCTGACTATTGCTTTAGGGAAAGATGTCGGAGGCAAAGCCTGGACGGCTGACTTGGACGCGATGCCCCATTTATTAATTGCTGGTGCGACCGGATCAGGCAAAAGTGTTTGTATCAATACCATTATTGTCAGCTTGCTTTATCAAAATTCCCCTGACAATCTCAAATTTATTTTAATTGACCCCAAAAGAGTTGAATTTACTGTGTATAACGGAGTTCCTCACTTATTGACCCCTGTTATTACCGAAGTAGATAAAACTATCAATGCCTTAAAATGGATTGTCGGTGAAATGGACCGCCGATTTCGTTTACTGTCCGAGGGAGGAAAAAGAGATATTCGAAGCTTCAACGGGGAATTGAAAGAGCGGTTGCCATATATTGTGGTAGTGATTGATGAATTGGCGGATCTAATGAGTATTGCGACGGTACAAGTGGAAACCGCTATCATCCGGTTAGCTCAAATGGCGCGCGCTGTAGGAATTCATCTGGTAGTTGCTACCCAAAGACCATCGGTAGATGTAATCACGGGCTTAATTAAGGCTAATATTACTTCCCGAGTTGCCTTTACCGTAGCTTCTTCTATAGATTCGCGGACAATCTTGGATTTCTCCGGTTCCGAGAAGCTGCTGGGTCGTGGAGATATGCTTTATGTTTCAGCTGAACTATCAAAACCGAAACGTCTGCAGGGAGCTTATGTGACCGAAAAAGAGATTGAGCGGATTGTAAACTTCTTAAAAGAGAAAGGTAAACCCGAATATCAGGAAGAAATAATTACTAAACAATCATCCCTTGGCGAAGCAGGCAATGAATTCGAAGCGGAAGAAGATGAAACATTGTTAACGGAGGCCAAAGATGTGATTCTTAAGGCGCAAAAGGCTTCAGCTTCCTTTTTACAAAGAAGGTTGCGAATTGGATATGCCCGGGCCGCCAGAATATTGGATATTTTAGAAAAAAGAGGCATTATTGGCCCAGGCGAAGGAGCAAAGCCCCGGGAGGTCTATCTTCAAGAAGGAGAGGAAAGTGAGAATAATGACGGGAAAGATTCTTACCCAGAGGAGGATAGTAACGAAGATGAGTTATTAAACTAGCAAAATGATTAGTTTTAGAGAAAAAGAAATTTCAGAAGCAAGAACCCTTGGAGACAAGTTACGTCTAGCCCGGGAAGAGGAAAGAATAACCTTAGAAGCGGCTGAAGCAAGAACCAGGATTCGGGCTGAATATTTAAAATATCTTGAAGAAAGCCGGTATGAAAAATTACCGGGCGAAATATATATTAGGAATTTCCTTATTACCTATGCTAAGTTTCTGCATCTGAATCCCCAAAGGGTAATCAATTTATTTGAAGAAGAGAGCAAGATCTACCAGAAAGTGACATCATTAGAAAAACGTCCTAAAAACGGAAAAAGCATTGTACCAACCCACCCCTTTCTAAACCCCCACTTTATCCGAAATAGTTTAATTGTTTTAGTAATCTTGATTTTATTTTTCTATCTTGGATTAGAGCTCAATAAAATGATCTCACCTCCTCTATTAATTGTTGATAATCCTTCAGGTGACAACATTGTTACTACAGAACACACTATTGAAATATCAGGAATGACCGAAAAAGAATCAAAAGTGTTGATTAATGGCGAGGAGATAGCACAAAATCAAGATGGTTATTTCCAAGCGGCCGTTGATTTAAAAGAAGGAATTAATGTTCTAAAAATCACGGCTGAAAAAAAACATAGCAAGGAAAGCATCGTCTACAAACATATTAAAGTTGAATCTTCTAATGACTCTTAATTAAAAATTAACGGAAAACTTATGAATAAAAAGCATAGTAATCCTCTCAATTCCGCAAAAGAAAAAGCGACCGAAGCCGCCATTGAACAGATTAAAGAACGCTTCGGAGCGGGCGCGATAATGCGGCTAGGGGAAGCAAAAAGAATCCAGGTGGATGTCATTCCAACCGGTTCCCTTTCTTTGGATATCGCCTTGGGAGTAGGGGGAATCCCCCGCGGCAGAATAATCGAAATTTTTGGCCCCGAGGCTTCAGGAAAAACCACGCTTGCTCAACATATTGTAGCTCAGCTACAAAAGATGGGCGGGACGGCCGCCTTTGTGGATGCCGAACATGCCTTGGATCCAGAATACGCTCGCAAAATTGGGGTAAATGTTGACGAGCTGCTGATTTCCCAGCCAGATACAGGGGAGCAAGCCTTAGAGATTGTCGAGACGCTGGTCCGCTCCAACGCCGTGGATATAATAGTGATTGACTCGGTAGCTGCGCTTACCCCTAAAGCAGAAATTGAAGGAGAAATGGGAGATCAACACATGGGGCTGCAAGCGCGCTTAATGAGCCAGGCCCTCAGGAAATTGGCCGGAATAGTAAGCAAGTCCAGGACGGTCGTAGTCTTCATTAATCAGATTCGGATGAGAATTGGCGTTTTCTTTGGTAATCCTGAAACAACCACCGGCGGAACGGCACTTAAATTTTATTCTTCAGTAAGAATCGAGGTTCGGCGCTCGGCCCAAATTAAAAAAGGAGAACGAATTATCGGTAATCGGACTAAGGCAAAAGTGGTCAAGAACAAAGTAGCGGCCCCTTTTCGGACCACTGAATTTGACATTATGTACAGCGAAGGAATTTCTATTATGGGCGATATCTTGGATACCGCTCTTCAGTATGGCGTGATTCAAAAAAGCGGTAATTCCTATAGTTATGGCGAGATTAAGCTAGGCGTAGGCCGGGAAACGGCAATAACCTATCTTAAAGAGAATCCCAAGATAGTCCAAGAGATTAAAAAGAAAACCTGGGAAGCAGTTAAGGCAAAAGAAGAATAAAGTCTCGTGATGATCAAAAACGTAAGGCGACCCTTTTCCGCCACTTTATAATTAATAATTTTAAGGTAAGGCGGATCCGCCTCAGGCGGATAGGGTCGCTTTTCGTAAAGAAGAAACGCGGGTCGTGCAATCTAAGCACGTTCTACGTATTCACCCGTTTCAGTATTTATTCTAACTAGATCGCCCACTTCCACAAATAGAGGAACTTGAACGGTATGGCCGGTTTCTAATACAGCCGGCTTGGTAACATTACCCCGGGCTGTATTGCCTCGTACTCCCGGCGGAGCAGAAGTTACTTTTAAATCGACTTTTGGTGGCAAATTGACAGCCAATGGTCTTTCCTTAAAATTCAAGATTTCTACATCCGACTCATCTTTGACATAATTGGAAATTTCTCCGATTTGATCCTGAGAGAGAATAAACTGCTCAAAAGACTGATTGTCCATAAAATGGAAATTGACCCCCTCTTTATACAAAAAATTAGCCTTTGTACGAGAAAGTTCAGCTAGCTCAATTTTATCTCCCGATTTAAAGGTTTTCTCTAGAACATTCCCAGAAATAAGATTCTTTAGTTTGGTTCGCAAGATAGCACCTCCTCTACCCATTTGGACATGTTGGGTGGTTTGAACAACAAAAGGCTCACCATCTAAGACGATTACCGTATCAATCTTTAAATCATTCATGGTGAGCATGTTTTTGCTTGTAGGAAGTTGTTTTAGTGAAGAATTAAAAGCGAAAAGTTAAAAACTAAAGCGTAAGGCTTAAAACGATTTCAGATTTTCTATCCTTCTAGATCCTAAAACAGCCTACCGTGTAGTATAAGGGATTAAAGCCATGTGCCGGGCGCGCTTTACCGCCCGGGCTAATTTTCTTTGATGCTTGGCGCAAGTCCCCGTTTTTTTGCGAGGGAGGATTTTAGCATAAGAAGATAAAAAACGCTGGAGATTCTTAGCGTCCTTGTAATCAATCTCCTTGATACTGTTAGCGCAGAAATAGCATTGTTTTTGCTTTAGAAGATTGTTTGCCATATAGATCGTTGATTAGAATGGAATATCCTCAACATTAATTTCTTCTTCCGCGGAGGAATCATTAGCAGTGCTATCTTGGGGAGGAACAACTTCTTTTTGAGGCTGAGATTGGTTGACTCCAGGACGATCAAGCATAATCATATTATCAACAATAATTTCAGTACGATATTTCTTTTGTCCAGTTTGGTCATCCCACGATCGGGTTTGAATTCGGCCATCAATATATACGCGTCCCCCCTTTTTTAGATACTGCCCGGCTATTTCGGCTAATTTTCTCCAAGCAACCACATTATGATATTCCACCTTTTCTTGCTTTTGGCCGCTTTTGTCAGTCCAAGTGAAATTGGTTGCCACTGAAAAAGTGGTTACCGATTGTCCGGAAGGAATTGTTTTTGTTTCTGGGTCGCGGGTGAGACGCCCGATAATCATTGCTTTATTAAGATCCATGTTTTTAAATAAAAGGATTAATTATAATGAATTGATATCTCATTTAATCATATCGTCGTCCAGAATTTTGTCCAGTTTTTCGTCTAACTCTTCTAGAGAAATCTTTTTCTTGGGGGGGGCTGCAGCCTTCTCTTCTTTTTTTATTTCCGTTTTTTCCGTACTAACCGGAGTGGCTCCCATTTTCTTTTCCTTTTTCTCCTCTTCTTGTAGTCTAAGGGCGGCAGATCGCTCCAACATTCGTTCTCTTTCTAGATCCCGCTCCGTTTTTTCCCTTATTTTCAAAATTTGATGTCGAATCACCTCTTCCATTAATCCTAAATCTTTCTCGATCGCGTGATATTTCTCGGGGGTAAGGTTAAATTCAATAAGCACATAGAACCCATAACGGCTTTGCTTAATAGAAAAAGCTAATTTTTTCTTGCCTAAATTTTCATTTTTTGTGATGGTGCCACCGTTCTTCTTAATAATCCCGAATATCTTATCAACCACAAAAGGAAGCTCTTCCTCGGTAATCCTAGAAGAGATAATAATTAAAGCTTCATAATGTTGCATGGTGGGACCTCTTTGTTCCGCCCGCTTCAAGAAGGTCAGCCCTTAAAGCATGGGATTGAGCAGAATCATTAATAGTAATATTCTTGTTTATCCTAGCAGGTATCGAAAAAGCAGTCAAGAAAATTTGAGAGAATAAAAGTATTATTTTTTGCTATCGGAATTTAAAGGGCGGTAGATTATAATTTACAGCAAATCACTAAATACTAGGTGGCACGAGACGCCTTAATTGTTTTGAATAGGCAAACAACGCTCTAGGTGATAATCAAAGAAATCACAACTTTCTGTGGAACAGTTGTCCCGAGGACAAAATTTGGGAAAAGCGGTCGGATTCAAGCCCGCTCTAAGAATTCCTTCAATTTCCGCCGAGCTCAGTTTAGTGGCGATGCTTTTCAAATTCTGGATGCAGTTTCCCGCCGGGTCATAATACCATTCTTCAACTCCGGCAAGAATATCAGGTTTGGCTAATTCCTCAATAGCCTTAATTTCCAGAACAGCATTTTTTTTCCTGGCTTCTAATACTCTAAGCATTACGATTGTATCATGTAGGTTTACTTCTCGATCCGGGTTGGTGACGATATTAATATTTCCCGAAGCCAGTTGTTGTAGAATTAGGTCAGCTTTTAGGTTGGGGTTATTTTTCAGAAAATCACAAGAATAAGGATTATTGCTTTTAACAATCATTACTCTTATTAATTTTTTTCCCTGGAAAACATCAAAAGCATTGGCGACTTCCTCATTTTTTATCACCGTTTCCTTAGGAGAAACAGAAGAGGTCCTTTTTTTCTCGACATGGTAACAAGCCAGCAGAAAAGGCATTACTAAATCAATTATTCTTTGAGGATTATCAGGATATTCCTGGGTTAAATCTTTGGTTAACTCGGCTAAGTCAAACGCCTGGTTAGCGGAATCAAGAGAGCGAGCGTCATGATTGTTATTTTTTTCAATAAACAATAGCAGTCCGCTTAAAGCCGGGTCTTTACTCACTCCCAGGCTTTCCGCTACTTGCCGAGTGATGCTGGAATTCTCTTTTTTAAATTTGCTAGTTTCTAAATCGATTACTAAAATTCCCTGCGATTCCAGTCCGCTCGCAGTTTTTTCCGAAGGCAAGTCTTTTCTGAATTCCATTTTAGCCTTTCGGATACCGGGATAGCCGTTTTCTCCAAAAAGCAGTAACAGCAAAACTGCCGCAATCGCATCTAATTGGGGTTTGGAAGATAATACAATCGTATTAATCGGTTGGGGATTGGACATATCTTTACTCTCTAATTAGTATACTCCATTGAAATTAAAAAAAAAGAACCCCCATTCCGGAAAATCCGAAATGGGGGAATTGTTTTGAGAACGAAAGAACTATGAGGTGAGCCGAACACCGTGTACTTCCCAACCGAATTTGGTCGGGCGATTCTTTCCGGTGTGAGTTAATTTCTGAAGGTGAGTGAATTTTATTCGCTCACCTGACTTCAGGAACTGAAGGTGATATCCGTTGCCCCGGTTGATTTCCGACCAGTGGACGCGGACGATCCCTTCTCCAGTTACAATGGCGCCGATCCCTTGGGCGATGTTGAACCAAAGCACTAACCCCTCATTTGACGACAGGTTCTCCAGCACTTGAGCGGGAGCTCTCCTGTATTGTGCGATTAGTGGTAGGTTGTCTGGCTTCAGGCGACCTTGAAGAAAAGTCAACAGTTGCGGCCACTTCACTGCAGGCATTGTCACATTGCCTCCGTCACGATAGCAGGTGGCTCCTATGGTTTTCTGGGTGGTGAGAAAGAATTTCCCGTGTTGGGAAATGACGGCGATCTCCCAGATTTGGAACTGACCATTGGGCTCCAGTTTCAGCAACCGAAGGTTGTTTTGAGGGTAAGGAGTAAAGAACTCCCCGTCCTCGCTTTTCCTTACCGGAATGGTCAGCTTGTAAGTCAGATTGCCACCGCTTTTTTTCACTTCTTTCGGGATGATATTCTTCTTACCATCCACAGTGACTACCAGGAAGTTGCCGGCTTCCGGACCGATGGTGACTTTCAACCGGAGCGGTAAATGGTCGTCGAGTTTGCCCAAGCAACCGTCCTCACTGATCTTTAGTGAATCTTCACCCCACATCACTTGCGTTGAAATACCGTTAATTCCTACCATGGCGTTCCTCCTTTCTAAGAGGTTAAAATTGGTAGGTCTCACTTCGAAAGATTGTCTAAGAGCGTACTTATTTTAATTCACAATTTTGCATTGCAGGCTAAAATAAAAACATCTTTAAAAGAGAACCATTCAGTATAGACCCTTATTTAGTTTTTGTCAAGGCTGATTGCTTTTACCCATCCTTGCTAATATACTTATAACTGATGAATCCCGTTAGAAATTTATAAGACGTGGGGTTCTAATAAAATAATAAATTCAGTAAGGATAAAGTAGTTTAAAATATAAATATTATTCGTTAAATCTCTAACGGGATGAATAAGCAAAAACTAAACAATATCCCCAATAAACCGGGCGTTTATCTTTTTAAAGACAAAAACGGTGCCATTCTTTATATTGGCAAGGCCCGGAATCTCAAAAGCCGGGTTGGCTCTTATTTTAGGAAGTCGGCCAATTTAGAGCCGGCTAAGGAAATAATGGTGGGTAAAATAGCGGACCTGGAATATATTCTGGTCGATTCCGAAGTGGAAGCCCTGCTTTTAGAAAGCAGCCTGATTAAAAAACACAGACCCCCTTATAATGTTGAGTTAAAGGACGACAAATATTTTCTGTACCTAAAAGTCACCTTAGAAGAAGGTTTTCCGAGAGTTCTGACGGTTCGCCGCGTGGCTAAAGACAAAAACCGTTACTTCGGCCCTTTCACTTCGGCTGCAGCGGTAAAAAATACCCTGCGCTTAGTCCGAAGAATTTTTCCTTACAAAATCTGTAAGAATCCTCCGGAAAAGCCCTGTCTGGGTTATCATATTGAACGCTGTCTGGGCCACGTTACTAAAGATTTTACTAAGCGGGATTATCAGAAAATCATCGAGGGGGTAATCAAGTTTTTGGAAGGGAAGAATAGATTCTTGCTTTCTGATTTAAAAAAACAAATGAAAGAAGCGGCCCGCCAAAAAAAATATGAAAAGGCGGCCAGAATCAGAGATCAAATTCGGGGCATCGAACATTTAATGGAAAGACAGAAGGTGATTTCCATCAAATTGGAAAATCAAGATATTGTCAGCCTGGGTCGCGATAATAATCTGGCGGCAATCAACCTTTTTCAAATTAGAGAAGGAAAACTGCTGAATCGAGAACAGTTTTTACTCCAAAACGTAAACTTACGAACCGACTCAGAGTTAATCGATTCTTTTTTAAACCAATACTACGCCTTGGCCTCTGATTACCCCAAAGAAATAGTTGTGCCGGCTGAAATCAAAAATCGGAGTATTGAAAAGTTAACCAAGGCCAAACTTACTTTTCCGTGCAAAGGGAGAAAACGGCAATTAGTAAAAATGGGTAAAGAGAACGCCGAGGAATATTTGCGCCAAACTCAGCTGGAATCGGAATTACGCGATCAATCCGGGCAAAAATCCTTGGCGGAATTGGCCAAAGAATTAAAACTTACTAAGAGTTCCCGCCGGATTGAGGCCTATGATATCTCTAATATTCAGGGAACAAACGCGGTCGGTTCCATGGTTGTATTTACGGCCGGACGGCCCGACAAATCGCAATACCGCAAGTTTAGAATCAAAACGGTCAAAGGCGCCAATGACCCGGCAATGATGGCGGAAGTAATCAGACGCCGTTTTCAAAGAATAAAAGCTGAAGAAAAAGAACGTTGGCCATTGCCTGATTTAATAGTGCTGGATGGTGGAAAAGGGCAGTTGAGTTCGGCTAGGAAAATACTAAAGAAGTTTGGTATTGATCAGCCGGTAATTGCGCTGGCGAAACGGAAAGAAGAGATTGTTCGGCCCAATCAAAAAAATCCTATAGTACTGTCCAATAATTCGCAAAGCCTCCAGCTGCTCAAGCAAATAAGAGATGAAGCGCACCGCTTTGCCATTGGGTACTATCGCAAAAGACATCAGGCAGAAACAAAAAGATCAGCCCTTGACGAAATACCGGGAATCGGGCCTAAAACAAAAAAGAAGCTGCTGTTCGCTTTTGGATCAGTACAAAAAATTAAGGAAGCAAGTTGGAAAGATTTAGAAAAAGTGATTGGAAGTAAGCTGGCAAGAAAGATTAAGGAATATCTTTAAACAAATTGAAAAAAATAAAGGAGTATATTTGATTAGAAGAATGAGTTCCTAGAATACAGTAATGCGAAGCTTTTAGCCTCGCTTACAAGAAAACGAGTAACTTCCCAAAACGTATCTTAAATAAGCGACCCTAAAAGGGTAGCAATACTTCAAGGTTTCAACCTTGCGCTCTATCTCCAAAAACCATATGCCCAAAAAAATTATCTCCGAAGAAGAAAATCAGAAAAAAATCAAAGCGGTTCGCCGCCAAAAAAAGAAACGTCCTAAAATGAAGGTCTCGGGACGTTCTGTTGTCCAGCTAAAAAAAATAATTGAGGATAAATCAAAGAAGAAATAGTTATTTATTTTCCACTAATTCTTCCGGGATTTCCTCTAGAAATCGGGAAGGGATGGTAATTCGGGAACTACCCCAAATGTTCCGTTGGCGGGTATGAATTAAATAGACTTTTTCTTTGGATCTCGTTACCCCGACATAATAAAGTCTTCTTTCTTCTTCCAGTTCAGCGGGGTCAAACAGACTGTTGGCATGGGGGAACAGTCCCTCTTCCATTCCGGCTAGAAAAACCACTTTGTATTCTAACCCCTTGGCATTATGGGTGGTCATTAGAGTAAGGCCTTTTTTGCCGTCTTCTAAAAAATCCACATCGTTTACCAGTGCGGTTTCTTCCAAAAACGAGCGGATGCTTTCCAATCCCTGCTGGTTGTCAAATTTTTTAGCTACTGTTTTAAGCTCTAAAATATTTTCCCATCTGGCTTCACCTTCGGGAGTGCCATCCTGAACATGTTTTTTATATCCGGTTTTATTCAGAATCAAATCAATGATTTCCCGAGGTTTTAAATTTTGAGCTTTGTCCTTAAGGTCAATAATTAAACTCGCAAAAAAGAGAAGGGCGTTTCGGGCCCGAGAGGGTAAAGAAGCTATTTTATCCGCTTGCTTTACCGCTTTTAAATAGTCGATCTTATCAGCTTCCGCAAAATTTTCTAATAATGACCAGGTTTTGCGCCCGATACTGCGGGGAGGCTCGTTAATTATTCTCTTCATACTCACTTGATCATTAGGCTCTACTAAAATTCTAAGATAGGCCAAAAGATCTTTTACTTCTTTCCGTTCGTAAAATTTTACGCTTCCAATTATCTGATAAGGAACTCCATATTCCAGCAAGGTTTCTTCCAAAGCTCTAGACTGGGCATTAGTTCGGTAAAGAATAACATAATCAGAAAGATTGATTAATCCTCCTCGGATCTTTTTTTGGATGGCAATTTTAGCTGTTTTTTTCTCCGGTCCGCCCGATTTGTTTTTTTCTATTTCCAGAATAGTATCTAGAATTCCTCCGGCCGGATGGTTGTTCTCTTCCTCTGATTCATAGACTATTTCGTCATCAGCCTCTCCCCGATGGTCACTTGTTTCTTCCCTTAATCCAAAAATTTCCCCCAGAATATATTCTCCTTCTTCCTTTTCATTAGCTACCTGTTGAACTGTGATTTTTTCCCCTGGCTTGCTATCAGTCCATAATTTTTTATCCGTCCGGGCTTTATTCTTGGCAATGATATGATTACTGGCCTCTACGATTGTTTTAGTGGAGCGGTAGTTTTGTTCTAAATAAATTATTTTTGCCTGGGGATAATCCTTTTCAAAATCTAAAATGTTCTGAATGTCCGCTCCGCGAAAGGAATAAATCCCTTGCCAGTCGTCTCCTACCACGCAGATGTTTTTTGATTTTTTCGACAAAAGGTTGGTCAACAGGTACTGGGCGTGATTGGTATCCTGGTATTCATCCACCATTAAGTACTTGAAGCGCCGCTGGTATTTTTCCAGCACGGCCGGATATTTCTGAAAAAGCTGTACCGTCATCATGATCAAATCGTCAAAGTCCAAAGCATTGTGCTCCCGTAACTGTTTTTGATATTCTTGGTACACTTTAGCCGTCAGCTTTTCTATAAAATCTTTGGCTTTATGCTGGTACTGGCGGGGAGTAAGCAAGTTGTTTTTCGCTTGGTTGGAAATTACGCTTAAAAACATCCGCGGCGAATATTGTTTTTGGTCAATCACCATTTTTTCCAACACCCCCTTCATTAAAGCTATTTGGTCGTAATCGTCGTAGATTAAAAAGTTGTTCTTGAAACCCAATGCACCGATCTCCTTTCTCAGCACCCGTACGCAGAAAGAGTGAAAAGTTCCCACCCAGGGTTGATCTAAGTCGATTGATTGCGAAGGATTAATCTTTCTTTTTAATAGTTTTTCTACTCTCTGTTTCATTTCTTCGGCCGCTTTGTTGGTAAAAGTCACCGCCAAAACAGAAGAAGGACTGACCTGTTTTTCAATAATTAAATAAGCTATCCGGTGAACCAGTATTCTGGTTTTGCCGGAGCCAGCGCCGGCTAATACCAAAACGGGCCCTTCTGTTTGGAGAACGGCGGATTGTTGTTTTCCATTTAACTTACTTAAGATAGAGTCAGTCATAGTCTTAGATGGTTCTTTAAAATATATCATAAAGAAGAAAGATTAAAAAGAAAGTATATCAGGAAAGTTTTTCCGCCATGGTTTTAAAGAAAAAAGGGAGTTCCTTTCGAAACTCCCTCATAATTTGTGAACGAGAAAATGTTGCTGCTACTCACTGGAATGTTCAAGGATGGCCTTGAGCGCTTCCAAGTGCTGAGCAGCTTCCACCAACTTGCCTTCTCCAGTAAGAGTCAGCCAGCTGTAGAAATGTTCGCTGACAAGCTTAATCAACTCTTTGTCAGAAACCGTCGAATCAACCACTGTACCAGTGATAGTTGTCATTGCCAGGCGATTCTGTCCGAGCAGATCAGCCAAGGCCGCTTCAAAAGTCGGACCATATCCGAGCTTGGTGTTAGAGGCCACTACCAGTCGCTTGAGTTCAGGCATTTTGCCTGCCTCGGCCTGTAGATAGATTGGCTGAACATACATGAAGCGATGATCTGATAAAGGAATTGTCAGGAGATTTCCCTGGATTACTGTGGAACCTTTCTGACTCCATAAAGTAAAGTCTTTAGAAATCCTTTCATCTTGGTTGATGCGGATTTCAATCTGCATTGGTCCCATGATCAACTTGTCTTTGGAAAAGCGGTAGACCAACAGTTTGCCATAATGATTCCCGTCGCATCTGGCCGCCATCCAAGCAACCATGTTGTGCTTGGGGTTATCAGGATCTACGGTTCTGGGCGTGAAAGGCAAAATCTGACAGAATTCATCCTCTTTTTCGCCAGGTAAGGTAATAACCACATAGTAAGGCAGAATTTCTTGAATATTGCCAGCGTGAACTTCCTTGGCAATGTCCCAAGCATCCTCCCTGTTATAGAAAACTACTGCATCATTCATGTGGTAATTGGCGTACATCTTAGCCTGGATTCTCATCAGGTCCTCTGGATAGCGGACATGCTCCAAAAGTGCTGGCGGCAGTTCGCTTTTCGGCGAAAAGAGATCTGGGAAGATTTTTTGCCAAGTCTGGATGACAGGATCATCTGGGTCAAAGACGTAGAAACGCACCTTGCCGTTGTAGGCATCCATCACCACCTTGACTGAATTACGGATGTAGTTAAAGTCCTCATATCTTTCAGAGTAAGGAAAGTTATTGGTGGTGGTGTAGGCGTCCCAGATGAACCAAATCTTGCCATCGGCAATGACTTGATAAGGGTCATTGTCGTAAAACAGAAAGGGTGCAACGGTCTTGACCCTTTCCTCCAAGCTACGGCGGAAGAGGATTCTACTTGAAGCGTTGAACTCGCTGGCAGTCAAAAGCCGCAGGCCGTCGAACTGGATGGCAAAAGCCAGTTTTCTCAAGAAACTGCTTAAAGTAATGCCGCCAGTTCCTTGATAGTGGCAGGTGGCATTGGTTTCACCTTTAGGGAAGTCAAATTCCTCGTGAATGGTCCCGGTGTAGACACGTTCTCTGGTCAGCTCGCCGTAGTAGATTTCCGGTCGCGAGATTGCCAGTGCTGAAAAGCGCGTTTCAGGAGGAATGTTCTTAACCCAGTAATCTGGTTGTCCATCAGTAGTCACGGTATTGACCGGATTCATACAGATGCCGTAACCGTGAGTGTAGACCAAACGCTCGTTCTGCCAGGTGCGAGCCCTTGGATCAAGCAGATTTTGATTGAGTTCCCGAGAGGACGCCATCATCTGGACAATCCGTTCATCAATCTTGTAGCGGACCACATCCACGTCAGGGAAGCGGTAGTACATCCGAAAACTTTGGCGTTGATCAGCATTAGACTGCAAAACTCGCCAGTCCCAAAACCTGATGTTGGCCAAAGTATTGTCGTTGGTCGGATCGTTAACAGCTTCCGGCGTAATGTTTTCTTCTACTGGAAAGTCTTGTTCTGCAATGTTGGTTAAGCCATAAGCTTTTCTAGTGAACTCAATGTTACGTAGGATGTAGGGCTTTTCCATGGAAAGCTCATTGGGTGAAACCGAATAGCTCTGAATGAGTGAGGGCCTGATGATTACAGCAATCAGCCAGACTAAAAACCAGATAGCAATAGCACTACCTGCCAGAATTACCTTGGGTTTGAAATTGCGGATGAAGATGGTAACCAGGAAGGCAATTAAAGCCATAGCGATAATCCAACAGTAAAGATGGTAAGCCCCAATCTGGACATTGATATCAGTGTAACCTGCCCCGAAAACCGCCCCGCGTTCAGAGAAGTTCAAATTCCAAATATTGAATCGAACTGCAAATAGCCAGATGGCTGACCAAAGCGCCGCTATGATTGTTAAATGATTAAGCAGGTGTTTCCAACCACGCCATTTTTTTTCATCCAGGTCTTCTTCATTTTGACAGGTACCCCAAAATTTAGACACTTTGTCCTCATGGTATAATGGTTAGAGAAAGGAGAAAATATTATGCTCAAAGGACATCGTTTGGTATCAAAAGACGTTAAAGAGCAAATATTAAAAAGAATTAAGGAAGACGGCCTGCCGGTATCGCAGGTAGCT
>PEXU01000054.1:0-2361 GCA_002774635.1 Candidatus Kerfeldbacteria bacterium CG08_land_8_20_14_0_20_40_16
CTCCATTGGCCAAAGGTTGGGTGGGGGGTTCAGGGTGAGACTGTTGAATTAATCAACAGTCTCAATTTACCCGCGCCCCGACTCGAAATATTTCCCTTTATAAGGCAATTGGGATCAGACGGAGGCTCATTTATTTCTCGTGTTAGCGCGTGTTCTTGTTCAAATTCGCTTAAATAATCACATTCGTCACTCCATAATCCTTTTCTTTGTATCAATGCTTGTTCACGCGCCTTAACAAAAAGCATATTATAGCGTTTGTTAGGAGGAAATGAAAGCGTTTGCGCATAACCTCGACGCAAAAGATGTTCATTTACAAATATATCATTTTCCGTTAAATCCTCGCCGGGCAAATATACATAGCGCAGTAAACGACCGAGCCCATCAACGCTATCAATATCTTTCTCTAACCGTACATATTTTCCCTGAACAAGTCTTGTAAGCTCATCTTTTGCTTCCTCATAATAACATTCATTGCCCTCTGGCGCATCAATACCGATAAGACGAACTTTCATGTTTCCATCTATTTTAATTGTATCTCCATCAATCACCTCAATAACATAATAAAGATTGTCGCCAGATTCTTCGGTAATATCAGGTCCTATATCTGCTAAATCATCTGATAGATCTACGGCAGAAAGCCCGGCAAACAAGCCAATAAGCCCAATTAGTATAACGCCTAATAACTTTTTTATCTTGTCTCCTTGCCCGGCAGCAACCAGCCCGGCAAGTATGGCGCCAATCGTAAGAATAATAACAAGAAGATATTGCTTGATTGCTCTAAGATGTTCTTTCTTCATAATTTTTTAAGTAAAATTCCAAGTAGAAAATAAGCTCTTTCTTAAGATTTTCTTTGACCCATTTTTTTTGTTTTTCGTCGATGAGTTCTCCCAATCCTTGTAATATTTGTTTATTATTAACTTTTTGAACAGCCCTTAGACACCCTTTAAGACATTCTTTTAAACCGCAGTTCATTCGCGATTTGATAATTTCTTCATTTATATCCCAATTTTGTGAAAAAAAATAGTACAAATCAAAAATGTCCCGATTAGCAATTTTTTTCCTTGTCAGGAGAGCGATTAATTTATTGGCGAACATATCTTCTTTTTTCATTACCAATAAACTAATTCCAAGATAATTTGAGAGCTGATAATTATTTCCAAAATTTCTTGTTGAAATTTCAATCTTAATATTATGTTCTTTTTCTCCGTAACTAAGCAGAAAGAAAATAGTATCTTTCTTAATATGCCTTTCTTTTATAATTGTATATTTTTTAACAATTTTTTCTATTTCCTGAAAGACGGTTTTCTTTAATTCTGGCTTTAATAAATCAAAATCTAAATCAACAGAATGGCGGTTGAGTTCATAAAATAAATGACAAGCCGTCCCTCCCTTGAATCCTAAAAAAGGAGAGATTAGGATGTCTTGGTAGATATCTTTAAGAATTCTAACCATTATAATTTTATGTTTTTGCCAATTAAACATTGCTATAGTTTTTATAATAAGAATTTAAAGCTTTTTCTAAGGATTTTTGTTTATAAATATCAAGCATCTTAAAACACTTTCTCCAATCAAGTGTTCTTAAATTATCAAAATAATAATTTTTATTAAGATAAATCATGTCCATAAAAGCTCTTTCTTTACTCGCCCTATAATAATTATCTTCATAGATAATGCCTTTTTTATTTAATAGAATTTCATCCTTTAATTTGCGGTAGATTATTTTTCTTTTATTTATTTTTATTTGTTTCGACAAAGGAGCAACCAAAAATATCTCTTGGCTATATTGAAAAATTATACCTTCCTTTAACAAAATTGTTTCAAAACTGATATAGGAAGGAGAGTATAGTTTATTGGCAGCTTCTAAGATATTGTAATCTTTTGTTTTAGCATATATGCCTCTTCTTATTTTAAACAATTTACCTTTATCTGTATAATATTTGATTTTAGATTTTAAATTATTAAAATTATTTTCTTTCCAAATCAAAGCAATGTCTTTGATAGTAAAGACATCGTTTTTAGATTTATACAATTCAACAATATCTCCTTTCACCATATTGTGATAAGTTAGTAAGAATTTTTCTTACCTTTAGTTTACAAAATAAAAAATGCCCTGTCAAGGTATGGCCAATCCGCCCCCGTCAAACCGAAGCAAAAAGCCAAGCCAGCAAGTCAGAGCCATTAGAACTATATCGCCTACCAAAAAGAAAATAATCTTTTTAGCTCTAGTTCGCTCAAAAATTTTTTGCCCTAAAGACCTTTTAACCTGGGGATATCCGACATTCTAAGGATGTCGGACATCCAAATATTTAAAGAATTTTCTAATGGCACGAGCCACATAATCTAACTCTTGGTAAGTAATTT
>PEXU01000054.1:2547-2789 GCA_002774635.1 Candidatus Kerfeldbacteria bacterium CG08_land_8_20_14_0_20_40_16
CTCTTATAGTATACATTTGATAAACAGCAAACGAGTCTTTTGGTTCTTGGAAAGTGGCTATTTTATCAATTTCGGCTAGTTCCCTGATTAAATATTTTGCCTTTTCTCTTCTTTTTTTGATAATCCAATTTACCCTTTTTAATTGGCTAGCGCCTAACACAGCAAGCATGGTAGGCATTCTTAAATTATATCCAAGAGATACATAATCTATACCCTTGGTTTCTTCAAAATAATTTCCTTTC
>PEXU01000054.1:2935-3158 GCA_002774635.1 Candidatus Kerfeldbacteria bacterium CG08_land_8_20_14_0_20_40_16
TCCCTTTAATTTAGCTCCAAATGACTCGGCCGCGTCTTCAATCAAAATTAGATTATGATTTCTGGCTATTTTTCTAAGTTCTTCAATTTGACAGGGCATACCGCCGTAATGGATAGGGATTATGGCCTTGGTTCTGGGAGTTATTTTTCTCTCAACATCTTCTGGGTCCAGACCAAAAGTTTTTTCTTCAATATCAGCAAAAACTGGTTTTGCCCCGACATAC
>PEXU01000051.1 GCA_002774635.1 Candidatus Kerfeldbacteria bacterium CG08_land_8_20_14_0_20_40_16
CTTTTCTGTTTTAAATTATCTTTAGCGTTTGAGAGATATTTTCCAGAAAATGTGTTTGGATAGACAGCATGGTAATGATTAAAACAAGCACCAAGATGGTCTGCACAATCACCGATTTGTGCTGAACTTTGATTTTTACCAAAATATTTATTAACAGGAGTAATGATAACAAGGCCAGAATTACCCAATAAAATTCTTTGGTGTAAGCAGCAAACTTACTAAGCAGACTGTGTTCAGGTTCTGACTTTAAAGTAACCACTACCTCTTTGCCTTTAAACTGTGGTTGGGCGGTTCCCTCGGTAAGCTCGGTAGAAAGGGGTGTTCCTTGCTCTAAAGAAGAGGCAAAGGAGTAATCCACTCCTTGCTTTTGAGCAAAGGTGGTGCCGAAGAATTGAACCAAAACGGTGGTCTTTTTTCCTTGTAATTCACCCTCTAGCACGCCAATTCCTATCTCTTGATAGTTGGGATTAAGAATATTAGCTCGATGCGATTCGCTGTTCATCCAGGCTTGGTGGACGCTCTCGGACTTAACAAAATTCATGGCTAGGTTTTCTCCGGCGTAGGAATAAAGATAGCCATTGTCTTTAAGCCAGTACCAAGGAGTATTGCCGTCGGGATCTTCGTGGTTGAAATAATCTCGGTTAAGCATGTCTTGCGCTTTTTGCATTGCTGCTCGATCCAAAATAAAGTTTTCTGACAAGGGGGGTAATCCAGCTTCTTGGCGCGATTGGTTAGCAAGTTCAATTATCTGCCGAGAAGTTATTTCGGCAAAAGCGGTCGGAGAAGGATAAGAAATGAAGAGAGCAGCAGTGATAAAAAATTTAGCAAAGATAACCGCCAGACCAAAAAAAGAAAGAAAATGGGGCCTCAAAAGATGCGGGCGGAAATTATTCTGCTCCAGAGGGATGAAATAATGATGGATTCTTTTTTTGGCCATAGTTGATTGGTAGCTTATAGGTTGCAGCTTGTAGCTTGTAAGTTGTTAGGTTTCTGAAGATAAGCGAAACGCCGGCGTTTCGCTTATCAGCCACCAGTCATAAGTCACGTGCCACAAGCCACATCAGCCATTAGGTAATAATTGGATTACTCATGATATTTTCAATAAAGTGGAAGCGGAAAAGCAACATCATGGTAGCCAGCAGAATAACCAGCAAGCTGGAAATAATAGTATCAGCGTGTTGAATTCTAATTTTGACTAAAGTGTTAATCAATAATGATGTTCCTACCAAGACAATAATAATCCAGAAGATTATGTCGTAGTAATGAACCAAATAATCAATAAAGCTTCTTGGTTCCTTGAATTGCTGATTTTGAGCAATAATGGGCACCACTTGCTCTTGAACCGTTTCCGAAGCGGATGGCCCACCAGAATTAATAACGGCAATGGCATTAGCCTCTTCTTTTTTGTTAGTATTAGTGTTTAAATTTTGATTTAAGTTCTGGTTAACATTTTGGTTATTATTAACCGCTTGATTTTTGTTTTCAAGAGGGGGTTTTGAAACCGTAATTGGTATTTCAAAACGACTGCCCTCGATCCAGGTCAGATTCTCGGCTACCAATTGAAAGGCTTCTTGATAAGTACCTTCTTTTTGAGGAGCTTGGAGGGTAAATTCTAATTTGGTTGTTTGGGATGGTAAAACTTGCTCAGCGGTTAATTTGGTTGGCCGGTAGTTTTCCAGCCAAGAAGAATGCTGAAAGTCGCTGACTCTACCCGCCGGATCAGTAGTGTTGAGCGCGACGAAGTTATCTCCACTATTAGTCCAAGTGGTGTTACCGGTATTCTTGATTTCCATCCAATAGTTAATTTCCTCGCCGGTTTTAATGCCCAAGCGATCATCCATTACCTTGGTTATCTCCGCCTTAAAGAAAGGGGCGGGAGGCGGAGTTGTAGTTTTTTGTTCAGGAGCGCTGTCTGGTTTAACCACCACTTCCTTTGTTGGTTCTGAAGTAGCGGGCTGTTCTTTTGGTTGCTCGGCCGGTTTTTCAGTAACTGCCGGAGTAGTCACGACCGCGGCTTTAGGAGTCCCAAACATTTCTACCAGAATCATAGTTTCTTTATTGTTGATTTTTCCCGTGACAATTGATACTCCGATCTCGGTATATTTCGAATTAAGGATATTGGCCCGGTGGGAAGTAGAGGCCATTAAGGCACTATGTACCGATTCTGCGGAATTAAAATCCATGGCCAGGTTCTCGCCAGCATTGGAATATTGGTAACCCGCTCCTTGGATCCAGTTCCAAAACTTAGCGCCGGAAGGACCATCGTGGCTGAAGTAATTATTGGCCACCATATCCTGGGCTTTTTGGTAAGCGGCTCGGTTTAAAGCTTCATTAGTGCCAAGTTTTGTTAAGTTATTTTCCTGACGCGAGCTGTTAGTAAGGTTAATAATATTGGAAGCCGTGGCGCTGGAGAAAAATCCAACGGAAGGATAAGCCAGGTAAAGAAAAGCGGTTACGGCCAGTTTGGTAAAAATAAGAATCAAACTGTAAAACTTTAAAGCACCAGGTCTAATGATAAAAGGCCGGTGATTATTGTCCTCGTGAGGAATAAAATAAGTTTTCAGGGTTTTGGTAATCCCGCCGCTGATCACTTTTTTATTATTACTTTGCTTGGTCATTATCTATTTTATAATACCAATACTTAACATATTATACTAGCATGGATTCGATTCTTTGTCAACCCTGTTTACTTTCAATAGAAAGTGACCGGGTCAACCCCGTTAGAAATTTTATGCTTTAAAAATAATATTGCTATTAATTATAAGAAATTTCTAACAGGATCAAATCTAAGGGTAAATCAAAACCGCCCCGTTAGAACGGAGCGGTTAATTTCATTTATTCTGCCAAATTCAGATCAACTTCCCGATTACCACCAATCTTTGCTGGGTAGTAAAGAGGGGAGTGCAGGTGTACAGAGTGATGGTGGTATCTTCGGTGCTGGCCATTATTTCCGCTTGATCAGGATTCACTATTTTGGTTTCTACTACTTGATAATGGTATTCTTTTTCGTTCCAGACCACT
>PEXU01000029.1 GCA_002774635.1 Candidatus Kerfeldbacteria bacterium CG08_land_8_20_14_0_20_40_16
AGATGGGTTTGGTTAATAGTTAACAGGTGTTACCCCTAACTATACCAAGTGTCACCCCTAGGTGTTAACTGTACAAGCGCTTGATTTTATTTAGTTATTAATTTACGCTTATTTAATGCTTGAACTTTGATAATCAAAAGAAGGAGTAATAAAGATGAGACAAGCAGATTCTACCTTCCGACCTGTGTTTGCACCTGGTCCGACGATACAAAAAGACAAGATGATTTTTTTGTTGAGCGACAAAACGTTAACCGTTTGTATCCCCCGAGAGCTAAGTAAAAAGCTTGTTAAGCTTTGCGATGGGACAAGGACGTATAATCAGGTTATTACTGAACTCGATGCTTGGGATGGGGTTTTAGTAAACAAGTTTTTACAAGACCTCATCTCTCGAGGTGTTTTGCTCGATAGTTTCAACCTCAACAACTTTTTTTGGTCCTTCGTGAAGAATCCGACAAGATTTTTCAAGAATCTTTCTGATCAGGAAATCGTTGAGCTTGTAAAAAAAGCCCACCTCTCCAACAGAAAGAAAATACCAAAAGGTGCAAAATACCAAATCCCGAACACCACTTTTTCCAGAATGCTCAACGAAAGAAGGTCTACACGTGTCTTTTCGAATGAGCAAGTAAAGGCTGAAAAGATTCTCGCCATGTTATGGGCTGGCTATGGAGTTGTTCGAGACCCGCTGCTCATCGATAAAGTTGACCCACAAAGGATCAAGGCGTGGCAAAGCCATAGATTTTCTCGCCACACCGTTCCGTCAGCAGGAGCTCTGTACCCACTTCGGCTACACGCTTGTTTGTTCCGAGATTGCATCAGATTAGATAAGGGAATTTACGAAGCTAGGTTTCGAAGCCCCAGTGAAGTTGAACTTGTTCAAAGAACTGACGACCCTAGTCCTGCAATCAGAGCTTTCGCCGACGATCTTGTAATGAATGATGCTCAAGGTACAATTATTATTTCGGGCTCATTCGACCAAAGCGCTGAAAAGTATACCAACCGATCCGCGCTTTACATTCCTCTTGAAGCTGGGCACGTTGCACAAAATGTGCATTTAGCGGCGGTGGAACAGAAAGTTCAGACGGTTGAAATCGGAGGATTTCTGGAAGACTCTATGAGGTTAGCACTAAAATTGCCAGACGCCTACTGGCCTCTCATAACCATTCTGTTCGGCTTTGAGGGCAAGATCAGTCCCAAATCAAGGGATTTGATTAAAGGCTTGGAAGTAAACTGGTCGGGTGGAGTAAAGGAAGGCTACAAACTTCCATTTTCGATGGCCTTCGCTCGTTTGGAAGGATCCTCAGGTGATTGGTCTTGTGGAAGATCAGTAGATCCTGAAATCGCTTTAATGAAAGCAAGGTCTGAAGCAATTGAGTGGGATGCAAGCAGTCGATTCGAGGGGCGTTTGTTTGAAGCCTCTTTTGAGGAGTTGCAACATGGTCTAAAACCCCAATCGATCATCGCATATCACCCCAGACAGTATCTTCGTGCTGGATTTCCTTTCGCTCCTTTTGACCCGAAGAAAATTATGTGTTGGGTAAAAGGCAGCGAGGTAGTGTCTGGGCAATCAACCTACATACTGGCGGACTGCACGTTTTTCCCTTATAAGCCCAATTACAAACCATACACGAGTTGCAGTTCATCAGGGACAGCAGTTCATCTAAATCGTGATCAAGCGATTGAAAGTGCCGTTCTTGAGCTCATCGAGCGCGACGCTTTTATGCTCTATTGGTTAATTGGCGCTGGCGTGCCAAGAATCCCTCACTGTTCACTTCCATCCGATGTGGTAAAAAGGATTAATAATTTGAAGCGGCTTGGGTTTCAGGTTTCGGTTAGAAACCTAACAATCGATTTTCTGCCGGTAATCTTAGTCTTTGCTCAAAATGTCCATAAATCTTTTACCACATGTGCTGCAGCGAGTAATTATGATGCGGGTATAGCGTTAGATCATGCCTTGCAAGAGGTTGAATCCGCTGTATTTACGCGTATGGGTTTTCTGGGTGCTACCACGATCGTGCCAAAGAACGTACATTTTACCGATGATCACGGTTATTTGTATGAACAACCGAAATACTTTAGGCGGGCAGACTTTTTATTAGACTCGTCTAAAGTTGAATCTCTGGGGTCAATCAACCAAAGAAACAAGGTAGGGGATTGGCAAAAACTCTTAACCAAGATTGAAGGTAGGGGTTTAAGGCTCTATGTGGTCGACCTCAGTTCGAAAGATTCATCTTTGCACGCGGTCCGTGCATTTGTACCAGGTTTAATCCCAATGACTTTCGGTTTTGGCGTTGAACCAAAAGGAATAGAGCGGATTTATTCTACCCCTGTTTCTATGGGGCTGTGTAAGTCCACTCCTCATTACGGGGAACTTCAGAGTTTCCCACATCCGTACACCTAAAAACAGAAAGGAGGTTAGGCACATTGAAGTCCAAGAAAAAATTCTCTTGGAAGATTGTGGAGACGCCGATCGACACAAAGCAGATGGCGATGAAGAGCAGAAGCTCTTCTTCACAGTCCCAACAGAGCCGAAGCAGTAAGGCTTAAACGCCTCCCCGGGTTCTTCAACGAATCCGGGGCTTTTTTATTAGTTGAAACAAGCCCCCGCTTTTTTTTAGAATTTTGCCTACCATGTAATACCCAATCGCGTAGCCAGACCAGAGAGGGAATACCTTTCCTTTTCCGAGGAAGATTTCTCCATATAGAGAGGGGTCTTTGCTTTTAAGTTTGTTTTGTAGTTTTTTATATAATTGCTTTGATTTTTTTTGTGACAATGCTTTAACCCACGGCGCCTCTCTGCCTCCTAAAACCCTCTCCCTAAAATGTTCCGCGATACCTTCAAAAAACAAACTATCCTCTAAACTTTCCCACTTGTGATAATTGAGCATTGCGGCGTGGGCATATTCGTGAGCCAAGGTATATTGAATGTACTTTAAGTTTTTACAGCCAGAGTGAATAAATAGAAGTATCGTTGACTGCCACGGTGTAAAGCCATTCACTCCAAACATTTTTTTTAAAACAAATGGGTCATATGTTGGAAACAGAAAAACATCACATTTTTTTATTGGAAAATATTTTTGACATTTTTTGATCGCTTCAGATGCGCTCTGAACTGTTTTTTGTTCACTAAGCCCCAAGGTTAATTTTTTTGGATTTCCGATGGCAGTATCTAGATAGCGATATAACCCTGTTCTGCTCTTAAATCCAGCGTATCCATTGCGTGATTTTTTAACTTTTTTTGTCAATGCGGAAACGTCTTTCGATGAATCAATTTTCTCGAATAAAAATGAGGTAATTATGTATTGTTTTTTTGTAACTGTTTGCATACGTATATAATACCACTAATAACAATCACTTTCATTCGCGCCCCCTCACCTCGGCGGGAATAACAGCGCGGGCAAGTAAACCAAAACAAAACCTTTTCTTCATGCCAAGTAGTTGGTAGATTGGATTTATTAGCGTCAGAAATTTTTTTTGCTACGTGGGGACTTTTGAGGTTAATATTTTTTTTGCCACATCAGGTCGGATTTTAGAAAATTTTTTCCACTGAAAAGCATGTTCAGCGGTCGGAAAATCCAACCCCCACAAATAAATAGCATGAGCAGAAAAATTATCGAGTGGATGAAAAGCAGGAGTAAAGAAATATACCTTATCATTTGTTTCTTTATTAAGACTTTCGCTTGAAGTGGGGTACATAGTAGTTAAATTTATTATTAAATTGGCGGAAGGAGCAGGATTCCCCGTAAAATTCCTCGCTTCACTCGGAATTTACGAGGCAAGCGAACCCATTTTTTTAATTGGCGGTGGGGCAGAGATTCGAACTCTGGAAGCCCTTTCAGGCCTACCGCTTTTCGAGAGCGGCGCTTTCAACCACTCAGCCACCCCACCAGGTAGTAGGCTTTAGCTTTTTAGCTTCTTAGTCTAATAAGCTAAGAAGCTAATTCCTAGCAAGCTAGACTAAAACAGACTTTTTTGCCCGCTGGCCTCGGCCTCACTCATTTTTTCTTGCTCCGGCCATACTTTTACCGTTCCGAACACGCCATCGTATCCCGCTTCGACAATAATATCACCTCGGTGTACTTTCATAACTCCTTCAGCTATTTTTGGCAAAGTCATTTTTTTCAGTTCCGCTTCGTCAATATTCATTAAAACATTAAACTCATCTCCCCCTGCTTTAACCAGTTGCTCGTATTCCTGATTAACCGCTTTAGTACCTTTCTTTTGACCCAACGCCTCGGCAATTATCTCCTGAAGCGGGACTAGACTTTTATAGGATGGTCTTCCCTTGGGTGGTTCTTTTATTTCCTCCCGATCAGCCAGTTTTTCCACCCGATTCATTACTCCCACCGTCACTTTCTTTTTGCAGACGGGGCAAATCTCTTTATTTTTTAAAGTCTCTTGGGGAGAAAAACGAACGTTACAGTTACGATGTCCATCCCAGTGGTATTTGCCCTCTTCCGGGTAGAATTCGATAGTGTAAACTATTTTGTTTTTTAGATCAATAGGCTGTTTGATGGCACGGATGATATTTTGATAGCTTAATTCTTCTAGTTCAAAAACGGTTGCTTCACGGCCAATATTTGGCAAAGAATGAGCGTCAGAGAAGGAAACGATGGAGACATTATCCAGTTGGGAAAGCCGCCAGTTCATGGCTGGGTCTGAAGACAGGCCCGTTTCAATGGCAAAGATTTTATCGGTATATTCTTCAAAGCAGTCTTTTAAGGAATCAAATCCGAACTGTGACCCAAAAAGGGAAAACCAAGGAGTCCAGGCATGGGCAGGAATTATTGCGGCTTGATCAGTTACTTCAAATGCGATTTTAGTCAGTTCTTTAACATCCATTCCCAAAATAGGCCGGCCATCCGATTTTAAATTACCTCTCCAACCTAGTTGGGCATTAAATCTTTCCACCGCCTCTAAATTAGGCATCCAAACTAAAACGTGAATGCGATAACCCCTATTGTTTTTGGAATAGATACAACTAATCTCGGTGCCTAAGAGAAAATAAACATTTAAATCAGAATTCTTTAGTTTTAGAAGACCGATTTTTTGAGGCTCCAGTTTTTGTTTTATCTCCAAGAAAAATTCAGGATGGGTAAAGTCACAGGCGGCAATCACTTGAATTCCTTTTTTGGCGGCCCATTCGGCGCAGTTTTCCAAATTCATTAATTGGGAAACAGCCCGGGAATATTTAGAATGAAAATGAAGGTCGGTAATGTATTGCATGATGTTACTTTACCATAATTTGGGAGATAAAAAAATCTCGATACTGGAGGCCACTATTAGATAAAGACAGATTGCAAAAATACTGCATAAATGATAGCGTATAATAAGATTAATTGTGATTATAATATGAAAGAGAAATTTACCCCTCCTAACGAACAAAACGAATCAGAAAAACTGAAAGGAAAATGGAATCATGCTTTATATCAAGTCGCCGAAAAAATATTTGAACATATGAGTCAAAAACTGCCAGAAGGAACATCTTCAGACCAAATACCTCAACTTTTGGAACAGGCGACCGAAGAAAGAATACTAACTAAGAAGAATAGAGCTGATTTCATTGTGATTTCAGCCTCTCCTGGAACAGGAAAGAGTACAGTTGGTGATATTCTTAAACAAAAGGGACTAGAAAGATTTCCGCGAGTAACCACTAGAGAACCTAGGCCTAGAGAGAAAGATGGAGAAGATTATCATTTCATCAGCCGAAAAGAATTTGAACAAAGGAAAAATGAAGGGAAGTTTCTTTACCACAAAGAGACCTATGGAGAAGGACGCGCTATTGCCAAAGATGAATTTGATGATAAGATTGCCTCAGGAAAGAAATTTTACGCTGAAGGGGATGCGCTGGCCTATTCAGAAATTAAAAAGAAATCTGGATACGAAGAGATCGAATACCAGTCGGTATATTTATTACCGCCTTCCTTTGATGTTTTACTAGAAAGGATTGCTAAGAGAATTGAAGAAGACAAAGCCAGCTCCGAAGGCAAATGGGATGAAGCTGCATTGACAGAAAGACTAAACAAGGCAATTTATTATCTTGAAAAAAGCAGTGGCCATATAATCAATGGAATCTATGATGGATTTTTGGTGAACGATGATATTAAAAGAGTCGAAGAAAAAGTCACTTCATTTATATGATTTACATTGTTGATTTCGACCACACTCTCTGCAATACTACTGCCTTGAAGAAAGCGCTACAAGAAAGCGTAAGAGAGTTTGGGGTTGATGATAATATATTTTCCTCTACCTACCAGAAAACAGTAGAAGCTATTCCTGATGAATATGACTACGATATATCACGTCATGCCGAAATAATCTCTAAAGTAACTTCAGGAAATCCAAGCGAGATCAAGAGTCGACTCGTTAGTATTATTAGTCGAATGGATGAATTTTTGTTTAAAGACACACTTTCTTTCCTTAATTGGTTAAAGGAACATGGAAAAATAGTGATTCTAACTTGGGGTAATCCTAAATGGCAACAAACTAAAATTGAAAATGGCAGTCTTAAAAAACTGGCTGATCAGTGTATTTTTACCGGAAAGAAAAAGAGTACGTTGAAATTAAATTTTCCCGAACCGGGACAAAATTGGGTTTTTATTAATGATAATCCTAAAGAAATAAAACGGATGATGGATTTGTTTCCTAGTAGTATCCATTTAAGAATAAAGCGGCCAGAAGGAAAAAAATTTGATCCGGAAATTGATCAAATAAATATACCTACATTTGTTGATTTAGGTAAACTTAGAAGATATCTCACTGAAAATATAATCAAAATGCCGCATCGTAGTGTAGTAGCGACGTGATAGTGAAAATAATAACTTATTGGATAACTTCAGATCAACAAAAAATCAGACCATGCCTTGAAAGACATGGTCTACTAAAATGGGGGAAGAGCGTCGGTGCTTATAGATTGTCTCTGGACCGTTGGACCAATTCCTATACTTTAATCCAAGAAGGTAGATTAGCTACGCCCTCACAAGCGCAGGCGAGCCGGGCATTGCAACAGCCGTACAGGGCAGCGGTACGAGCGGAAAGTTTGCCTTTAATCAAGGCAATGATGGTTCCTGAAAGAAAAGCATCGCCAGCACCAGTGGTATCAATAACCGGAAGGGAACTCTCTAGATGGTGTAGAACGAATTGCTCATCCTTGGTTGCTACCATAACGCCCTGTATGGCACTGGTTACACTGACCCAGTCTAGGTTGTGTTCGCGGCTGAATTTCTGGAGAACGTCTAGGGTCGGATTTTTCCCTAAAATAGATTCGCACTCAAAACCATTTAGGAAGAGATAGTTTACCTGCGGGAGCAACTCGGTTAACTTGTCGCTCTGGATTAAGTCCACGTGCGGTTGAGCCAGTTCGAGCTCGTCGGGCATTAACCCAGTTAGCACCACAAAGGCAGGTTGGCAGGACTCTAGTTGGGCTTGTAGGGAAGGAATATTTTCCTGCACTTTTTCTGGAATTAGAGGAGTTTTGTGGGAAATAATTCTGCGCCTTCCGATATTGGGTCGGAATATGATTCCGACGGAAGAATCTTGTCTCCGAACGTTCAGGCGGTAGACGTCCAGATTGCCGAGGAAACTTTCCATTGTGTCGCGGAAAAAATCTGGTCGATCATTACCGCCAGTACCCAATGCGGCAAACAGTCTGGAAGCAATTCCCGCCCGGCTAGCGGCGACTTGGATGTTGAGAGCGCTACCTCCACCTAAAATTTTCCAGTCTTCATCCGGAACGGAGATTTTGGTGGCTTTATTATCTCCTGTGTAAAGCACATGGATTTCTGGATTTACGGAAAATCCAATAAAGAGACTGTACATGCGGCACCTCCTTATTGCCGGTTTTTATTTCTAAACAATCTTTCTGATTTAGAGTATTCTAATGATTTTAACTCCAATTTTGTCCATTGTCAAACTAAGATTTTTGATAGAATTTGTTTTGACATCTGACATTTAATTAAGTAAAATATCATTACAGCGAATAAATCTTAACTACTTTTTATATGCAGAAAACAATCCTAGTGTTTACTGGTGGAGGAATTACGGCAGCACTTAACTCTACGCTTTATGGAGTAATTACCGAAGCTCAGAAAAAAGGTTTTAAAATATTGGGAGGATTAAACGGCTGGAAGTGTCTTTTGGAAGAGGGAAAAATAGTGGACTTAACTGATAAGGATGTTTCCTCACTTCCTGATCACGGTGGAACCTTTCTTAGTTCAGCCCGAACCAATCCTTTGAAAGAAGAAAATGGGATTGAAAAAGTAAAGGAAAATATTGATAGATATAAAATTGATACCATTATTCCGATTGGGGGCGATGATACGATTGGCGCAGCAAGAGAAGTCTACGAGAAATATCACATTCCAGTGGTAGCGGTTCCTAAAACAGTGGACAATGATCTTTCGGGTACTTATTTTACTCCCGGTTTTCCTTCTGCTGCACACAAAATGCAGATTCTGGCTAAGGAGCTTAAAGAAGATGCCGCTTATGGATTGAAAAGAGTTATTCTTTTAGAAACCTTGGGTAAAATAGCGGGCTGGGTAGCCGCCGCTGCTGTTTATGGCGGAGCAGATTTGATTCTAATACCGGAAAAAGAAGTGAAGCTAGTATCCTTTCTGGAGAAACTGGATGCGGTTAACAAAAAAAACGGAGGCTACGCCGTGGTTTCCATGACCGAGGAGGTACGCTTCGGCAAAATTGCCGGTATTGAAGATAGTCAGCCCGATACTTTTGGTTTTCAGCGTCAGAACCTAGTTTCATTGAGTCTGAGAGAAAAAATCAAGTCAGAGTTAAATATTGATGCCAAAATCGTAATGCCTAGGAATTATATCCAGACCGGTCCTCCCACCAAAATTGACCGGGAAATCGGAATAGAACTGGGGAAGAAGGCGGTTGATTTGCTGGCGGCAGGGGAAGCTGGGTTAATGAGCACTGTTGTTCGCCCTGATGAGAAAAGCACTGAATTGAAAGTGGATAAAGTTTCATTAGATAAAGTGGTAGGAGAGAAAAATTATCGTAATATGGACGAGAACTTTTTTGATTTTGATAATTTTATGGTTAAAGACGAATTTTATCATTATATGGAACCGCTTATTGAAAGAATTGAGGATCAGGATGATTATCAAGAACTGATAAAGTTATTGACAAAGTAATGAAACTATCTAAAAACCTATCATCTCAAATTGAAAAGTTGAAAAAGGAATGGGATAAGACAGTCCTTTATATTTTAAAAAAATACGGAATAGAATCGGGAAATGAAAAAACGATTGAAACTGAATCAGTTAAACAGTTTAAACCTGATACCCCTTACCAATTTGCAATTATTTCTGGACCATCGGGGGTAGGACGCAGCACTATTGGAAAAATACTCAGAGAAAATAATGTTCCGGGGGTTAGACATTATACTACCCGCCCTCCTCGTTCTGATAAAGAAAAGAGAAGTGGAATTTATGTATATGTCTCTCAAGCAGAATTTGCGAAAATGCAAAAGCAAGGAGCCTTTTTACAAGTTGCCGTAACTTATGGAGACTGGCGGGGGATTAGCAAGAAAGAGGTGCTGAATCTAATGAAAATTGGTCAGAAATTTTACATTGATAAAAGTGTTTGGACCACCCAAAAACTGCTTCAAAAAAAGGAAATAAAGAAAAGCCATCATATTCGGATATTTATTCTGCCGCCTTCTTTTAATGAACTAGTAAAAAGACTGATCGGTCGCTCAGAACAGGATCAAACCAATGTTGATGAAGAAAAAGTACTAGATCGTCTTAATAAATCGGTAGAGGCGTTGAGAGACGGATTAGGAATGTATCACGTTTATCTTGTAAATGATAATTTAGAAAAGATTGCAAAAAAAATATTAGGTTATCTTTAGGGCAAAATTGGATAAAAAAATCCCCTCATCTCATGTGAGATAAGGGGTTTATAATTGAAGGTATGGTTAAAGAACAAGGTGATTAAAATCGATAGTTCCATTGAGACATTGGATGACAAGATCGGTGGTTTGCGCCACAGAATTTTCTGGTCCATTGAGGATTCCGAAGTCGACTAGTCCATCTCGGTTTTCCAGCGATGTACGGGCTTGCTTTATTTCTCTTTTAGATTCCTCAATGCGCGCCTCAATGTTGTCGTCAGTGCCTCTTTTTCGGAGTCTTGATAGCCAGGTTCTTTCACAAGCCGGAAAGAGGTAGACGACAGTGATTTTTGCACGTGGGTACAATTCCCGAAGTTTAGAGCGCGCATCAAAGACGTTGTCCACCACTCCTTTCAAGATAACGACGCGGCCCTGTTCCAGGATCGGTTTGAGCGCTGATGCCTGGACGGCATAGAAGTGAGAAGCGTAAGGGTTTGGCATAAGTAACATACCCCTAACATTCAGGCGCTCGAATTGTTCAGGCACGACAAAGTCATACCGGAGACGATCTTCTTCTGTGCCTCGATTCGGACGAGTAGTCACCCGCTTAGCGCAGATCCCAATACCTCGGTTTTCCAGTTCGGTGATAACTGAATCTTTTCCTCCGCCGGACGGGCTGAGGAGAATCAAAATTTTCTGTTGCATAGGGCATCATCCTCCTTGAATTTCATCCATCCAGTGAAGGACTTCGGTTTTGAATTGTTCGACGTTTTCGGTTGGTACGAGTTGGTCCTGCATGTGCAACAGAACGAAAAGATGGTTCAATCGCTGGGGGGTACGGGAGTTATACCTATCTAGATAGGAAACATAACAGGCTGCATCCCGAAGACGAAGATACCCATCACCGCTGCATTCCAACTTTTCAATTTGCTTTTGGGTATAGGTTTGCTGAATTGTTTCAGCGATACCTTTTTCTCCAATTTCAATCAGAAATTCAACGAGACACTTTTGGAAAAGCTGACGACGATCAGGGTTTCTTTTGCAAAGTTGGGTTAGCAACTGAAGTATTAAGCCACCCTTATCGAAATGTCTCACTTCTCCAATTGAATAAACTGCGGGGTCGGTAGGTTCTGGATACTCAAGAGTTACCTTTCCGTTTTCAAGCCGAATTTTCGGAGGAACTAGATCGCAATGACTGAATCCGCCCCTTCCGTTTGAGAGACCATTTCTTGGTCCGATATCAAGGCCGATGTCAAGTTTACGATCTTTGGTGCTCCGGAAAAGTGGTTTAACTATGTCGATGAGGTAAGTCTTGAGAATAGGCGGAAGAGCATCGGTCGAACTATCAGCCATAATGTTCTCAGCGGTTTCTCCAAAAACGGGTTGAATTTCAACCAGCCTTTTAGCTCCATCTGAGCCGTCAATAAAGAGTGCGCTGATGGGCACCACCGAAACACCCACTTCGATCAAGCCTGTTTGGTAATCCTTTGACAACTGCATGATTTCTTCGAGCGGTCTCCCGAATCGCTCCGGAAGCGTTTTTCTAACTCCCTCCCTTCCGTTTTTGAATTGTACATGCTCCACATGCCGATTGTATCCTCCGAAGGATCGGAGAACTTCTTGTACCTCAAACTCTGTGCTACTAGACATAGTCCTTGTTGCTCCTTTATTTATGTTATTTTTAAAATTTCAAAGTTCTGTTTCCAGAACAGTATTTCTGTTCCAGAAATGTATTTTCCAAAAGTTTGAAAAATACATCTCTAAAACAACTGACTTATTTTTTATTTTCTTTCCATTCTTTTATCACTCTTTCATAAATTTCCGGGGTAGAAACATCAAACCATTTTCCCTCAAAAGGGAAACCAAATATTTTATTTTTTTTCACTAAATCGGGAAGCACATCTTGCTCTAAACTAATGTATCCTTTTTGAGGAATGTAGTTAGTAATCTCGGGTTCTAAAATATAGATTCCAGCACTTACTAAACGAGACAAAGTTGGATTCTTACCGGGCTTTTCTTGAAAACTAACAATTTTTGATCCATGCAAACCAACTACTCCGAATTCCGAAGGATCTTCTAGGGAGCTAAGAGCAACACTGGCCAGACCGTTATGTAACTTGTGAAATTCAATGAAATCGAGGTAATTAAGATTAGCCAGAACATCCCCGTAGATGAGAATAAAAGCGTCAGCAAATCGATTCTTAAGTTGCCTTACAGAACCGCCAGTGCCTGCCTGCTCTTTTTCTTTAACGTAGGAAATTTTTACTCCATACTTTAATCCGTCGCCAAAATGATCTAAAATCATTTTACCAAGGTGCCCATAAAATATGGTAATATCGGTAATTCCATCATCTCTCAATGATTCTAAGATGTGTTGCAAAATTGGTTTTCCGTGCACCGGGATCATTGCTTTAGGCATTTCGTAAGTCAAAGGGCGCATTTGAATTCCTTTTCCACCGGCTAAGATAACCGCTTTTTTGATTTTTGGACCTAAAGATTGTCCCAAGATATATTCAATAGCATGAGACCGGTTACGGATTTTGTTTCCATCGATAGTTTGATCAAGGTAGGAAAGTAAGTCTTTTCGTAGAGTAATGGTTAGTCTTAAACGTTCTTTTTTGTTCATATTTTAGCAAATATCATACATTATCATATAAAACAGATTGTATCCTAATAAGGTCAGTTTAGTCAATAGATTGTACAGTTAACACCTAGGGGTGACACTTGGTATAGTTAGGGGTAACACCTGTTAACTATTAACCAAACCTATCTAATGC
>PEXU01000044.1 GCA_002774635.1 Candidatus Kerfeldbacteria bacterium CG08_land_8_20_14_0_20_40_16
CGGCTATGATAATCTTTATAATATAATATTAAGTATCCCTATTTCCTTTTTCACCGGTAATTATGTGGTGATTTATAATATACTGCTTTTATTGAATATTACCCTGTCAGGTTTGGGTATGTTTTTACTTGTTCTTCGTCATTTTTCCTCAAATCGTAAAATCGCTTTTCTCATTTCTTTCTCTTTTGCTTTTTGTCCTTATGCTATGCACCGTCTTTTTGGGCATATTAATCTAGCAACGATTCAGTGGATTCCATTTTTTCTTATTTATTTTCTTCAATTATTAAAAACCCCCAATAAAAAGAACGCTTTTTTGAGCGCTTTATTTTTATTTCTAATAGCAATCAGTTCCTGGCATTATTTAATTTATTTGATTCTTGTGATCATATTTTTTATCATCTATAGAACGTTTTTTGAGAAGAGGGAGGCAATTAAATGGAAAAATTATATTTATGCCCTGTTGATATTTTTTGCCATATCTCTGATTTTGATTATCCCTGTAGTACTCCCCTTTATTAAAGCTAGTTTTGCAGGAGGGGTAGTAAAGCCAAATGCAGAAGAGTTTGATCTTTTTTCGGCTGATCCGCTAAGTTATTTCACTCCCTCCCCTCTTTACTTAATTGGGAAAAAGCTGATTCCCCTTGAAATATATGCTAGCTTTTCGGGTAATATTACTGAATCGACGACTTACTTAGGGATAATTGAAATTGCCCTTATTCTTTTATTTATTTCCTATTGGAGAAGGTTTAAATCTGAAGAAAAAATTAAATACAAAAAATGGATTTGGTTTAGTACTATTTTTTATCTACTATCACTGGGTCCCCATCTTAAGATAATAGGAAATGTTTGGCGGGCGGTTCCTCTCCCTATGTATTTTTTGTTAAAATTACCATTGTTCTCTTTTGCTCGTGATTCAGTTCGATTGAATATATTTGTGCTTATTGGAACATTGGTTATTTTAACTATTTTTTTGGACTATCTTTCGAAAAATATTACTAAAAAGATATTCAAACAGTTAATCATATTCTTATTTATTGCTTTCTTTATTGAAAGAATAATGATCCCAATGCCGATTAAAAAAATGGAGAACGACCCCTTTTATAATATGCTCCGTCAAGATAAAGAACAATACGCTATCATCGAATTACCCATGAGGTGGGATGTTATGGGTCCAAAATATGATTTTGCTCAAACAATCCATCAGAAAAATATTTCGAATGGCGATTTACGATACACCGCTTTGACTAATCAAACCTCAGTATTTATTAATAATGATCCTCTTTTGAAATGGATGTTCTGTAATTATCAGAACAAGGATCAGTTGCTAAATATGTTTATTCCCCCTTCCGGGGAAGAATTAAGGGAGATATACTTAAAGAATAATTTTAGATATATCCTGCTTCACAAAAATTATCTTGAGTATCCCATTTGTGAGGGTGTAAAAGAAATAGCTAATAACTATTTCTCTGATATCCCCCGAGTTTACGAAGATGATGACTTAATAGTCATTGATATAAAGGATTTATAAACTAATATTATATAATGATTTCTATTATTATCCCTGTTTTTAACGAGAAAAAAACTATTGAAGAAATTATTCATCGAGTCAAAGCAGTGCCTTTTAATAAAGAAATTATCATTGTAGACGACGGATCTTCGGATGGTACTAAAGAAATCTTAAAAAAAATTGTTGATCCTTTAATCAACATTTTTTACCATAAAAAGAATTACGGGAAAGGTCGAGCCGTTCGCACCGGTTTAGAAAAGGCAAGTGGAGATATAATTTTAATTCAGGATGCCGATTTAGAATACAATCCCCGGGAGTATCCCCAGTTATTAAAGCCAATTTTAGAAAACAAAGCTGAAGTAGTTTACGGTTCGCGTTTTAGGGGAGAAGGAAAATCAATGTTTTTTTGGCATGCGGTAGGGAATAATTTTCTAACATTTGTAACCAATTTGCTCTACAATACTACTTTAACTGACATGGAAACTTGTTATAAAGTTATGAAGAAAGAAGTATTAGAAGGGGTTACTTTAAAATCTAATAAGTTTAATATAGAGCCAGAGCTGACCGCGAAAATACTAAAAAAAAGGTACCGCATTTATGAAGTTCCTATTTCATATGCTGGCAGAGAATACAGTGAGGGTAAAAAAATAACTTGGCGGGATGGGTTGATTGCACTTTGGACGCTGATCAAATATCGATTTTTTAATTAAAGAATGAGTACTATTAGATGAAGAATGCGTTTTAGACCTAATTATAAAACAATTACTATTACGGGATCGCTTTTTTTGTTATTTTTTCTTTTCTTTAATAGTCCTGCTCGTTTTTTAGGAACAGATGATGGATACCCCGCGCGTTTGATACCGATTAGTATCTTGAAAGAAGGCAATTTTGAGCTAGGTGAGTTTATAAACAATGGGCAATTAAATACTTACTCAATCGTAGATGCCGATGGATACTATGTTTCTAAATACCCGATATTAACTTCCCTCTTGGCCTTACCAGTTTATTCCATTCCTTTTATCTTTAACATTACATTTAGCAATGAGCTGATTGCTGGCCTTGCCAGAATTTCGGCATCCTTAATAGTAGCTTCCTCAGCCATCTTAATTTATTTTATTTTTAGAAGGTTTTTATCCGAGAAATGGTCCATTATTCTTACTATTGCTTATGCCTTAGGTACTAGCTGTTGGACTATTTCTAGCCAAGATCTTTGGCAGCATGGGACTAGCCAGCTACTATTAGTTTTAACAATATTTTTTTTATTGAAAGCTCTGGAAAAACAATACCCCTTTTTATTGTTGGTAGGATTATTTGCTGGGCTCTCGATTGCGGCAAGGCCAATTAATTTAATTATTGTTTTATTTATCTTAATTTTTGTTTTTCATCGATTCCGAAACAATTTTCCACTTACCTTACTTGGTCTATTAGTGCCCCTAATTCTTGTTGCTTTTTACAACACTTACTATTTTGGAGCACCTTGGTCAACGGGATACGGTCAAGAGATCTTGGAAGGATGGACTTATCCAATTTGGCAAGGATTTGCCGGATTATTATTTAGTCCCAGCCGTGGTCTGTTCTTTTTTACCCCTTTTCTAGTATTTCCGATATGGGGCATGATAACTATTTGGCGAAAATCGTTAATTTTAATAAAAGATATTAATCTTTTGTTTCGCTATCTATCTCTGGGTCTGATATTTTACTTGTTAGTATTAAGCAAATGGTGGGCTTGGCCCGGAGCATATTCTTATGGCCCAAGAATGTTAACAGACATAGTTCCTATCATGATTCTGTTTTTTATTCCCATGGTTAGATCAGGAGTGTTTCGAAAAAAGATTCTAAAGTCAATATTTATTGTTCTAATTACATTTTCGATCCTAGTTCAGCTGGTAGGAATAATCTATTATGATAACAAATACCAAGGCGAATATTATTTTGATAATCAAGGAAACAAAATATCACTCCTCTGGAGCCTAAGAGAAGGGCAACTATATTTTTATTTAAGTAAACCATTCCATTATAACTAGCTTATCATGAATAAAATAAAAGAAAATTTAATCGTGATTGGCTTATATTTCATTATCACTTGTATTTTTACTTTTCCCTTAATGTTCCACTTATCCACCTATGGCGTTTTTGATGATGCTGATGCCTATTTAATGCAATGGAATCTTGCTCAGAATGTTCATAAACTATCTACTAATCCCTTGGATTTATTTAATGCCAACTATTTTTATCCTCATAATAATACCTTAGCTTATTCGGAGCATCATTTTTTAAGTTCTTTACTAGCTTTTCCGATTATCAAAGTATTTGATAATCCATTACTAGCACTCAATTTGTTAATATTGTTTAGCTATGTAATCAGTGGTTGGGCGACTTATCTTTTGGTATATCGGCTTACTAAAAATAAGTTAGCCAGTTTTTTGGCAGGATTAATTTTTGCTTTCGCTCCTTTTAGGGCGATTCACTTTTCACGTCTTCACGTTGTGAGTACTCAATATTTACCTTTTGTTTTACTTTTTTTAGACAAAATATTTAGTGAAAAACCCAGAACAAAGAATTTTGCGTTTTTCACGCTATTTCTAATTCTTCAATCATTTACCAGTCTCCACCTTACTTTTTTTATCTTAGTGGTGGTATTTTTTATGATTCTTTTCAATTTTCTGATCAATCATTCTCTATTTAATAAAAAAGTAATCTTTTTATTTTTGGCCTCTTTTACCGTTTTATTCCTAATTAACCTTCCGTTGATATTACCGTATTTGCAGCTTGGCAACGTGGCAGGGAGTAATAGATATATTTCCATATATTATTCTCCAACCATTCTGGACTATCTAAAAATATCCCCGGCATTCAACTACTTATTTGGTTATCCCAAAACACTGGAAAAAAATCTTTACCCTGGATTTGCCGTTTTGCTTTTGTTTATAATCAGCATTTATTTCTTGTTCAAAGTTATTAAAGATAATAGAGATGCAAAATTAAATAAAAAGTTGTACATTTTTTTCATCATATTAATTGTTACTTTTCTGCTTTCTTTTGGGCCGACGATTCGGTTTTCTGATAGTGATCAGGGGATCGTTGGTCCATATTTATTGCTGGAAAAAATAGTGGGTGGAGAAACTGGCTTTCGGGCAGCGGGAAGGTTCTTTATTGTGAGTATTTTAATTATGGCAATCATCATTGGTTATGGGATGTCTAAAATACTTAGCCGTTTTAAATCTTCTTTTCGAAAGAATCTTTTTGTCGTTTTTATTTCTCTTGTTATTATGTGTGAATATTTCATTATCCCGCCCTTTTCCCCGCTAAGACTTACTGCTCAAGAAAAAGATAGAGCAACCAGTTCAGTGTATGATTGGATCGCACAACAACCGGGTGATTTTGCTATTTTGGAACTGCCTATCGGAAAAGATCCTTTAACCGAGACGCGCTATATCTATTTTTCAATTTTTCACTGGAAAAACTTAGTGAACGGATACAGTGGGCATTATCCCAGAGAATATTTTGCTTTAGAGAATGCAATGAAAGGATTCCCAAGCGAAGAAGCTCTTAAAATGATTGAATATTATAACCCAAAATATGTTATAGTACACTTTGATGAATTAGAACCCCCTTTCCTTAAAATCAAGCCGACCGATTTAGAAGGGATGAGAGAATTAAAATCGGTTTATAGCACTCAAAATGTATCTGTGTATCAGTTCCAAAAAAGTGAATAATTTAACTTACAGAGATGGAAAAAAAATATATCATCCTACCCACTTATAATGAGAAAGATAATTTAACTGATTTAATTGAAGCTATTCTAAATCTACAAATTTTTAATTTGCATATTATAATTGTGGATGATAATTCTCCGGACGGAACCGGTAGGATTGCCGATCAGCTGTCTCAAACACATCCTGGGGTGTCGGTAATCCACCGCGAGGGGAAAATGGGGTTAGGCAGTGCCTACATTACTGGTTTTAAGAGAGCATTAGCAGTAGGAGCGGATTTGATTTTTGAAATGGATGCCGATTTTTCTCATAATCCAAAAGAAATCCCGAATTTTATCAAAGCTATTCAAGAAGGATACGATGTAGTAGTCGGTTCCAGAAGAATTCCTGACGGTGGGATCTTAAATTGGGGGATTGCTCGAAATATAATGAGTAAGGGAGCAATGTGGTTCTCTCGTTTAGTTCTAGGATTGAAAACAAAAGATGTTACTTCTGGATACCGTTGTTATTCCCAGAAGGTGATTAAAGCAATTAACTGGGGGCAGATTAAAAGTAATGGGTATTCTTTTCAAGAAGAAACGATCTTCCGTTGCGAAAAAATGAGCTTTAAAGTTAAAGAGATTCCGATTGTTTTCCGCGATCGAGTAAAAGGAAAATCGAAACTCTCTAAAACAGAAATACTGAATTTTTTCTTAACAATCATAAGACTTCGCTTTAAAAAATGAGGACCAAAATAATCATTTTAGGGTTAGTAATAAGCATTTTTTTTGCTTTACTGGCCTATATACCCTTTGGATTCCACAGTCTTTCTACGCCCCCGATAAATCACAATATCTTAATCTATTTTTTTCTTGTCAGCTTAGGCCTATTAATTAGTTATTTTACTGCCTATCAGTTGATTAAAAAGGAAAAGGATCAGAAGATTTTTAGAATCATAGTTCTGTTTGCTCTTATTTTTAGTGTTATTTTAATTTTGATCCCTCCGATTGGCTCAGCCGATGTTTTTAATTATATTTTTCGGGCAAGGATTCATACAGTTTACGGGGAAAATCCTTATTTAGTGGCCACGGGAGGATTTAAGTCTGATCTTTTTTATAATTTTTCGCCTCAAGAATGGAATTATCTTCCCATGCAATACGGGCCACTCTGGACGTCAATTTCTATTGGGTTTAGTTATTTAGCCCAAGACAGTTTATTTTGGAACCAGCTTCTTTATAAATTATTAGCACTATTAATAAATTTTGGCATAATCTTTTTTATTTGGCGGATTCTCGGGATAATTAGTCCCGATTATCGAATAAGGGGAATTTTTCTTTATGCCTGGAATCCTTTGATACTTTTTGAAGGGATAAACAATGTCCATAACGAATTGTTAATGATTTTTTTTGTGGTCGCGGCCATCTATTTTTTTCTCAAAAAGAAGTATTTGTTTTGTCTTTTGTTGTTGCTTTTTTCTGTTTTGATAAAATATATTACTATATTACTGTTTCCCGTTTTTCTTCTGTTTCTTTGGAAAGAAATTAATATCCCCAGCGAAAGAGTTAAGATTTTTGTAAAAGCGGCTGTTGTCTTATTAATCGTTGCTGTTTTATCGTATTTTCCTTTTTGGGAAGGAACTAATATTTTTCAAGGTTTACTGGGCCAGTCTAAAATAGCCTCCTTTATGAATCTTTCACTTTTCCCCAGTTTTCTTTTTGAATTTATTCTTTCATTGAAGAATATATTAATGTTGACCCTTGATCAGATTATGAAGATAGTCAGCATTGGAGTGATGATTGTATTTGCCTTAATTTATTTTTGGCAATTAAGATTAATCAAGCAGAAGCAGGATGATTTTATCCACCGTAATTTTTTGATTCTTTTTGGGTACATTATTTACGCCGCCTGTTTTCTTCAGCCCTGGTATTTTTTATGGTTTTTGCCATTGGCGGTGTTGATCAATAAAAAATATTTCCCGGAATTTGTGTTTTTATTTACCCTGGCCGGGCTCTTATCTTATACTTTTATGGTCATGAGCATTGTTTTGGTAGTATTTTTCCTTGCGTTGCTGTTCACATCTTTTTTCACCAAAAAAAGTTATTTTTCACCTTTTTTGGGATTTCACTAAATTATGATATTTAAGGAAATAATCCAATCCGTTAGCGCTAAAGAACGAAAGCTTCTGGTATGGCTTTGTATTATTATGGTTGTTCTTACCGCTGTTCCCTATTTATTTGGATATCTTAGAACACCAACTAGTACCACCTATACTGGTATTCATGCCTTAACCGCCGGGGACTCTAACGTCTATTATTCTTACTTAGAACAGGTAAAACAGGGGCACTATCTTTTTCAAGATCTTTATACTTCAGAGGTTCAGCCGTATCCTTATTTTCAGCCATTCTGGTTTGGAGTCGGCATTTTTGCGAAAATCTTAAATTTGCCGAACTGGACGGCGGTGCAATTGAGTAGGTTACTGCTTGTGCCGGTGTTTATTTTTATTGCTTATCTTTTTATTGCTTATTTGTTTTCTGACAAAATAAAACGGAAGCTAGCGATTTTCTTGCTTCTGTTTTCTTCCGGTTTAGGTGGTTTGCTTTCTCCAGTCTTGGAACCGGGAAAATACATTGCGGGCGGATATTACCATTGGCCCATGGATCTTTGGGTTCCGGAATCAATTTCTTTTCTTTCTCTTTACCATCTTCCCCATATCCTGGCTTCCTCCATCCTTTTTCTATTGGTATTTTTGCTTATTCTCTTGGCCTGGGAGAATAATCGCTATTGTTATAGCGTTTGGGCGGGGATCATTTCGTTTTTTTGGTTCTGGTTTCACCCCTTTCATATTATTACAGTCTTCTCTGTTATGGGCGGATATATTTTAATCTCCTCTGTTAGGCAAAAGGGGATTTTGCTTACTAAAATAAAACACCTGCTGGTAGTATTCTTAATGGCATTGCCCGCGGTTATTTTTTATTTGGTATTTCTAAAGATTGATCCCCTGATGGCCGGCCGTTCGCTTCAGAATATTTTAATTACGCCAGTTCCCTGGATGTTGCTGATTAGCTATGGATTCCTGGGCATTCTGGCGATATTGGGTTTTTTTAAGTCCTTTAGAATTAATGATGAGAAGATATCCTTTATCGCTATCTGGTTTATGGTTCAGCTTTTTTTACTGTACATTCCGCTTGCTTTCCAAAGGAGACTGGCGCAAAATTTTCATTTTCCGGTTACTATTTTGGCCATTGTGGGAATTTGCTCCATCTATCGATTTTTATCCCGAAAATTTTCCGATAAGTCGGCTAATCTGCTGCTTAATAACAAAATTCTGATGGGCCTTTTATTTATAATTTTCTTGGCGTTTTCCAATATTTATGTTTTGGCCAATGATGTTTTGCTTTATCAGAATAATTCCTATCCTTATTTTTATTTAACTGATGAATATTCTCAGGTAATGGTCTGGTTAGAAAACAATATTAGTTTAAATGATGTAGTATTGTCTGAAGAAATTAATGGAAACTTTATTCCGGGAATGTCCGGCCGAAAGGTTTATTTGGGGCACGGCGTAGAAACCCTGGATTATGAAAATAAACTAGAAAAAGTAGAATGGTTTTTCGAAAAAGACGAGGAAAGCGCTGAAAAGAAAGAATTTCTTGAGGAAAATAACATTACTTATTTGTTTTGGTCTGATGCAGAAAAGGGATTAGGAAGTTTTGATCCCAAAAACAAAGAATACCTCAAAGAGGTATTCAGCAATCAGACGGTGACGATTTACCAATTTATTGATTAATCTAGCTTTACTCTTACTACAGAGAGTAAGAGTAATTGGATATATTTTCCTTGCAGGCGAACAAGCGCTTGTTCGCCTGCAAGATTATTGTCGATAAAATCAATTTTGGAGAGGAATCGCAATCTTTTCACCTGCCGGTTCATATTCCACATTTTTCATAGTGGCAGAAAGAAGCCCATCAAGCCCCAAATACTGGTAGTCTTTTGTTAAATGAACTAGCTGGATAGTCACACTGCTGTCGGAGGAAATTTTAGCTTGCGGTATTAAAAACCAGTAGTTGGTCTGAATAACTTTTTCTGGAAGCCATTCACTGGTCGGATAAATGCCGTATCCCAAAGGGTAATATTCAGAGTAACTAATCTGGTTATCTTTGTTTTTTACTTCCAGCAAGAGTTGCAGGTTTTCTTCCGGCAATTTTTGAACCTGCCAATAAAGAGAGAGGGGCAAAGAAATAAATGGCAGCTGAAAAGTAGGATTATCATTTTCGGAAGCAATTAGATAATTCCATCCCAAAAAATTTACGTCAGGCGCCGCTTTGACTTTAGTTGGGTTTTGGGTTGGCGGTTGTTCGTTTAAAATATTATAGGGAATCAATATTTGATCGTTTCCTTTGTGGTACAATAAAATTTTATCGCTGGCTTTAGTTAACTGCAGTCCTTGTTCCTTGATTATTGATCGAATTCGATCATCGCCTTTAGAGTAAGCGTCTTGATAAAAAGAACCAGGGGGGTATTGTACTTGATAAATCAAAAAATCATTTGTATCAACCAAAAGATAATCAGTGCTGGGAAGCTGATAATCCTCTTGGGAATATTGCTTTTTACCGATATAAGCATAGTGTAGAGAATAAATATTTTCCCGGCCGGAAAGTTTCGGCAAAAAATCATATGAGGTGGTAACGGCCTTGTCTTCAGGAATAAGATTAATATAATAGTCTTTTAGCTGACTGTATTCAGCATTTGGAGGATTCAATAGGTTTTTTGCCAGCGGTAGTATTGGACCAAAGGTAAGGACGGCATAGCCGGTCGTTGCGAGAAGAACAATTAGAAAAATAGGCAGCTCTTTACTAGTCACTTTTTTTATCTTTGATTGCCAGTTGAATTGCTTGCCGCCGTCTTTATTAAGAATAAAAGCAAAGGCCATGATAATAGATAAGAACAGCGCTGGCAGCAGTAATGTACTATAGTGAGTTTTTAAAACCAACTCACCACTGAAACTCCCAAGCAGAATCTGGGCAAAAACAAGCAATGATAAGAACATATACTTAGGCTTTAAAATAGGAAGCAGTAAAAAAGGCAGAAAAAGAGCTAAAATAAGGGAAATGTTTTGAAGGGAAAGAAGATGAGTAATTACTCTAAGAGGATGAAAAAAGGCATTGCCGAGAATGCTTCCCAAGGAATCACCCAGCCAGGAATAGTAAAACAGAAATTTGTAAGAATCATAGTGACTGAATTTAGGAATAATGAAAAAAACTAAAACAAGCCAGCTTAAACTGACCAGCAAGGGAAAGAAAAACCATTTTTTTGATTTTTTGTCGATTAGCGCTAAAACTGAGAACATGATTAAGACTAGCGCAACATCTTCTCTGATCAAAAGAGCTGTTAAGAAAAATATTACAAACGGGACGAATTTTTTTTCTGAATAGAAATAAGCGACAAAAAAAATAAAGAACAAAGCGAACGGCAAGATATGAAATTCAAACAGATTCAAATTCTGCACAAAGGGGTTAAGCAAAAAGATGAGCGCTATCAGAAAAGCGAATCTTTTATCCAAATATTTTTTGGCAATCAAATAAAGCGGCCAGGCCGCCAAGGCAATCGCCAGAGTTTGTAAGATTAAAAGGGTAAGAGGATGGCGAAAGATGAGATAAACAGGAATCAGCAGAAGAATGAATAATTCAAAATGATCGCCCAAGTAGGAATGGGGATGAATGGTAAAAGAAAATAAATCACCGGCACTGGTGTTGTAAAAAACTTGATTATAAATGGCCAAGTCAAGCGCGTTGTAGCCGTAATGGCAGTATTTCCAAAAAGCGCCACCGATAAAAATAGAGCAGTAGATAACGATACTAACCCATAACAGCAAGACAGCTTTATTTTCAAACCAACTGGCCAGTTTATGAAAATTGTGTTGTTTGCTTTCCATTGTTGATTAGTTTCTAATTTATTGTAATGCAATATTTAGAGAAAAACAAACCCCCACGTCTGACGTGGGGGTTTTATAATCTTAATTTAGCCCACTAATTAGGTTGCATTACTCAATACTCCTATAGCGAAGATAACGATTGCCCAGGCCAATAGGATAATTACTAGACCAATGATGGCAGCAGTAAGGAGTTTTTTAGCAGATTCAATCTTTTCTTCATTACCTCCGGCAGTCATCCACTTAAAGCCACCAATCAGAATCATAATAACCGCGATTAACCCCAATAATCCAAGAATCCATTGGATAATGGCAATAACAGTTGCCTGCAAGTCAGCACTTCCTAGATCGAGAGTCTCACCGAAACCAGTAACACTCAACGCATATGCGGATTTGGCAACTAATAGAGTGCTTAAAGCGGCAAGAGAACCAACTATTTTTTTCATATAGTCACCCCCTTTCTTTAATTGGATGTTTCTTGTACAAGAGTGTACAAACGCTAATTAAATTATAGTTTAATTAATCAGAATATGTCAAATCACTGAATCGCTAGAGAACATCCTAATTTTTTATTAATTGTCGCCCCCGATTAAAATTTAGCTAATTATAGCAAAAATCTTTAGTTTGGATTTACTAAATTGATTCATAAAAAGAACAATTTTTGTATTCAGTATTCTTTGTTTGAAACTCTAGATGAAAAGGTGCTAGAATCGGAAATTTTGGTCAATATAGCTTACGATTACAACACTAAGAATAATAATCGCTAATCCTAGTACTGCCCAGACTAGGGTATCTTTTGCTTTTTTGACGCGGTCAGGATTACCACCCGAGGTAAGCATTACCAAACCGCCCCAAATGAACATACTCACGGCTAAGAGGCTTACGACACCTAATAAAACTTGGAGTACTTTGATAATCAAATCAAGTAAAGTCATGTTAGCAGGACCGATGGGGTTAGGAAGACTTTCCATAGATGCGGCTAAGGCCGACGATGCTCCCATAAACAGTAAAAAAATGATGAATATTGCTGTCACTATGTTGGAAAAAGAGATTTTCATTAAAGTAAAATAAATTATTTAGTATTCAGAAAAATTAGTGGGATCCCTTAACTACCGTTGCATTTTTCTCTTCGCCCTGAATCGCAGCAGATTACATCATCTCCGCCAGCACAAATACCATAACTCTGACAGTGAGCATCTCTTATCCAATTTTCAGCCTGGGTAGAAGTATCTTGGCAGGACTGGTAAATTTCGCATTCCGGTGGTTGATTAGGATCAACTCGATAGTTAGGGCAATCCCCATTCAGTTGGACTATTGACGTCTCCTCAAATTTCCACCAAGGGTGACCAGTGCCTCCAAATAGCAAACCGCTAGAATTTCCAGTAAAGACATAAATAATGGTGTTAACAATGACCCAGGCCAGCAGAACAATCGCCATGCCGCGAAAAGTCCCTCCTAATAGTTTTTTAGCCGACCCAATCTTTTCAGGATTACCCATGGCGGTCAGGAACGAAAACCCACCCAAAATAACAAAGGCCAGGGTAATAATTGAAAGCAGCCCTAATCCATACTGAGCCAACTTAGCAGCAAGCGCTAAAAAATCATCCAGCACACAATTGCCGCTGCAGGTACAAGGAGGAAGCAGGGGGCCTGGTTCGCAGTCTGCGTGGGCATTAAAAACAGGAAAAATAAATAAAGCTGATAACGTCACGCCAGCAATCGCTAAAATCAAAATGATTTTTTTCATAATTACTAATTAGTATGTTTGTTGAATTAGCTTTTGAGCAAGTTGCAGGGCCTCTTTAGTTTCTAATTTTCCTTTTACCACATTGTCAATCAGATCATTAATGTATTGTTCCATTAGGTTAGGATCTTTGCCATGGTACCAGCTTTTGGCGACTAGGCTGGATAAGACAAAATATTGTAATTGGCTATCCTCTGCCTGCTGGGGAATTAGCGCCTTGAGAACAGTGGGCTTGTTTGTTTTATTAAGGTATTTGGTCACATTTTCCGCTTTGGTAGCAAATTGGATAAAATCCCAGGCTTCATTAGTATAAGGAGTTTTTTTGGAAATTGTTTCCAACCAATAGTTGGCGTAATTTACCTCCTGATTAAGCTCGGGGATGTTTGTTATGCCGTAATTAAGCTTTCCCTGACCTTGTTGCTCAATTATCGGAATTTGATAAGAATAAGCAAAGAAAAAGGCCAATTTGCCCTGGGTAAATAATTCCAGGGCATCAGGTAGATCTTCGTTCCAGGTATAGACCTCTTTGTTTTTATCGGCAAATTGGGTAAAAAAATCTAAAGCCAGCACGCCGGGGTATTTTGAGGGATCTTCGGGTGAATTGTGCGTAAAATTAACTTTTTTCCCCGATGAATCAATCATCTCAGTTCTGCTTTGGAGCATAAAAAGGAAGAGAATATCGGTGGCCCGCGGAATGTTGTTGGCCGTACCTAAAGCAGCCCCGGCTTGGACCACATTCCCTTCTCGATCCAAAACGGTCAATTTTGATACATCGGAAAGAAACTCATCATAATTGGTGGGAGGTAGAGGGATTTTAGCCTGATTCAGAAGATCACGATTATAAAAAAGAGCCAGGGTATCCATGCTTAACGGCAATCCATAAATTTTACCGTCCGCAACGGCATCCTGATAAACAACTTCCACAAAATTGTTTTGAAGATCAGTTAATTTTAAAGAAGGTGTTTCTTTATATTCTATTTTTGTTTCCTCTTTGATGCCCAGAGTTTTAGTTTTGCTGTAATAGGCCATTTTAGTACTAGAAGGCAGGGGAGCAATAAAATCCTGATATTTTCCTACCCAGTTATTGTGGATGGAGAAAATATCGGGGCCTTCGTCTTTAGCCCAAGCTTCCAATAGCGCCTGTTCGTATTCTTCTGGTCTTAATTTTCGGTATTCGATAGTGATGTTAGGATGGGTTGCCTTATAGGAATTGATAATGTCAGTTAAATCACCGCCCTCGTTGAATACTCCCCAGTAAACCAGTTTCTTGGGCTTGGTGGCGTCAGCTGGAATCTTAGTTTCTCCTCCTCCGATAAGTGAATAAAGAATTAATCCAATAGCAATTAAGGCGATTGGTCCCAGAATAAACAGTATTTTTTTGGACATAAGATTTATTTATATCTTTTTTAAATCTTTGGCAATGAATTTTTTTATTTCTTCTTTCAGCTCAGGATGTTTTAAGGCGTAAGCAATGTTTGCTTTTAGCCAGCCGGCCTTGGAGCCAACATCGTATATTTTTCCTTTAAACTCGCAAGCAAAGACAGAATGGGTTTTTAAAAGTTTCATGACCGCATCGGCCAACCAAATCTCTCCTCCTTTGCCCGGTTTTAATTTTTCCAAAATTCCAAAAACACTGGAGGTAAGAACATACCCTTTTAAAATCGCTAAATTGGAAGGAGCTTTGCTCAATTTTGGTTTTTCCACCACGCCCAGAACTTGATGGACATTTTTCGTAATATATTTGTTCTTGATAATTCCATATTTCTCCACCTCTTTTTTAGTAACGGCCAAAACCCCGATCACGGGAGATTGATACTGGTCATAAACCTCAATCATTTGCTGAATGCAGTTTTGGGGGGAGTCAATTAAATCATCGGGCCAAATAACCACAAAAGGCTCTTTGCCAATTACACTTTTAGCACAAAGTATGGCGTGTCCGTTGCCCAGCGCTTTATTTTGGCGGATATAAATAAAATTAGCCAGTTTGGCAATTTTTTGGACCGCTTTTAGAGCTTGAGTTTTCTTTTTAGTCTTGAGGTTATATTCTAGTTCAAAATTACTGTCGAAATGATCTTCAATTGCCCGTTTGCTGTTGCCGGTAATTAAAATAATATCTTTGATTCCAGCCCGAACCGCTTCTTCTACGGCATATTGAACTGAAGGCTTGTCAACAACAGGCAACATCTCTTTTGGCTGGGCTTTGGTTACGGGAAGAAATCTTGTACCAAACCCTGCTACCGGAATGACCGCTTTTTTTATTTTAGTCATTAATTTCTAATTTAATATCTTCAATATCATACCATAAAATCACAAAAATGTAAAACGGATTTGGATTAATCTTTAAAAAGAAGCTTGTAGAATTCTTTTTTTCTTTTGGGATAAATTCTAAGCTTAAGAAGAGTGTTGATGAAATCTTGATTGAGGAAAAGTTTGTTTTCGGAAAGCATCAAAAACTGGTTAAAGCTGATCAGTTTTATTTTTATTTTTTCTCCCGCATCCAAATTCTGATTTGCTTTTTTAACGCAATTTATGGCCAGGTAGGTATAGCTGGGGTAAGTGACCCGGCCAGATCTAAGTTCTTTCTTTAACAACAGCCAGTCTTTGGAAACATAGCCAGTTTCCTCAAGCAGTTCTCTTTTTGCTGATTGAAGGGGAGATTCTCCTTTATCTCGTCTTCCGCCGACCAGGGACAGAAAATAAGAACGGCCGGGCTGCCGCTGTTCCTCAATTAAAATTTTGTTCCCCACCACGGGAATAACTTGGATTGTATCCGGTCTTATGATTTTTTCGAAAATCTCCGTAGTCCCGTCAAACATTTTTTGTTTCCACTGCCAGACTTCAAACATCACTCCTTTGAATACTCGGCGCGCATTTTTGGGAAGAAACTTTTTTGGTTTCGTCATGCCTTTATTATAACGTAAAAATAAAAATAGCTCTAAGAAGCTATTTTTCAGCTGGCGGAAGTGGAAGCCCCGCTCTTCAGCAGGGTCTCCGTCCCACGGACGCGAAACTCTAAGATCCTCACTCAAAATAATGGCGGGCCACTCGGGTTAAGTACCCGAGATATACAACTATTGTAAGGGTATTTGAACGATTTTCACAGAGGGCTTTTTTGAGGCACGTAGGTCGGGTCTCGGTTTCTCAAAAAGAGACAAAAGAGACAGTACTAAGGGCTTTTGAGACGTGTCTCATTTTTTGGCGATTTTGGCTTTTACTAGCTTTAAAAGGGCTTCTTAGCTCGCCCATGAGATGCATATTGGTATATCAGGAATTTTTATGGGTTTAGAAAAGTATAGGGAGAAAGTGCGCCGTCGCGACAGCGCTGTACAGTTAACAGTCAAGGGTAACACTTTCTAGCTTTTCATGAGGAGTAATTCCGCCTAAAGATAAGTGAATC
>PEXU01000019.1 GCA_002774635.1 Candidatus Kerfeldbacteria bacterium CG08_land_8_20_14_0_20_40_16
CATAGCCGGTTGCAGCCTGAGAAAATCCAATGGGATAAAAAAGTAGCTTTGACCACCCAAAGGGGTTTTCGTGCAGATCGAAAATTGTGTGTTTAAATTCCCATAAATTCCAGATAAAATAACTTGCATCGTCTCCGTCGGTTGCTGGGATTGAATTTTTAAAGTTAAGTGCTAAAGGAAATGTTAAGATGAGGGCGATAATAAAAAAACTATAAACAATCACTAAAGACCATTTTAAATTTGATTTCTTATTTAACAAATTTGAAACTTTATAATTTATCTTCCTCCATAACTCCGTTGGTTTTCTTTTTTTCAAATAAATACGCCAGAACAAATATTGTTACTATAAAAACTATGTAATTATCATTAAAGAACCGCGAAAAAAGCCAAAAAACAAAAAGAAATATTCCATAATTTGTGAGCATTTGGTTTAGGGAATTATTTCGCTTTTGGACTCGATACAAAAAATAGAATAAAGGAATTCCGACAATAAATTGAATAATCCAGAAAGGGAAATAATCAAAGATTGATTCCACTCCGGTTTTAGTCATTGCAAGAAACTGAGAAAACCCATAGCCAGTAATCGGATAGCTGGTCAATAATTTTCCACTGGGATAAAGAAAAATATCTTCCCAAAAAGAATGAAAGTCCCAGATCAAAAACGGCAACAAAATTATCACGCCAATAATAATCATGGGGTAAGTTTGACTTAGAACCGCTTTTACCCGCTGAACCATTTTAGAAAAGGAGTTTGAATTTTGAAAGTAAAGATACAAAAAATAAAAGGGTAGTAACAGCCAGACGGATTGTTTACTCAAACAAGCAAGAGCAAAAGAAATCGATGACGCCCTGTTTTTGCCTCGGGCTAAAAAGTAAACGGTAAGAATAATCAAAAAAATTACGAAAATATCATTGCGTCCTTCAATAAAGTAATGAATAAAGGGCGGATTAAAAAGAAATAAAATTATCACCAGGAGCGTTTTTTCTTTGAGCTTCCCTAGTTTTATAAGGAAAAAAACGGATAAAACTAGAGCGATCGCTAATACTATCCTTTGATCATACCAATGAAAAAAAGTTTCCGCTGCCCAATAAAAAGGCACGGATGATAAAAAGTAAAAAGGAGGGTAGACATTGTGATAAAGTGCTGGATTGGTAAATACCTCTCCGCTCCGGAATTCCTGGATTTTCCCATCACCCCATTCGGCTAAAGGGGTACCCAAGTAATTTTCAGTATAAAAATTCTTTCCTGCTAGCAAGTACTTAATCGCTTCTTCTGTTTGAACTATGCCATCGTGTATTAAAGAGTACTCATCACCTTTATTCCGATTACAAATATTTGAAACGAAAGGAATAAAAATGACGATTAGTATCATGAAACCGATCAAAAGCGATTTGGCCAAAATAAAATAATCATGGCATTTTTTTTGATAACGTGTCAAGAGATCAATAAATACCAGTCCGAGGATTATTAAAAAGAAAATAAAATAGATAAATATTCTGGCATCTTGGTTAGAATCATTAGTGGTCGAGAGCCGCACGAAAACTAGAAGGAAAAGTAAAATTGTATTTAATGATATCATCTAGTTTGCTTTCTGATATTTAATTATCCAATACATTCCCAGGTGGATTTTCTTTTCTAATACCCGCCGCATCCCGGCCGAATCAAAAAAATCATTTAGAATCCGGCTGTTAAACTGATGAATGTGAACATCGTGCCAAACCTTGCCCCGGCCTTTAGTCCAAAAGAACCAGACCATCTTAAATAATGCATTTTCCCTGGGAACAGCCAGAATAAAAATTCCTTTCGGCCTTAACACCCTTCTTATTTCTTGGGAAACAAATTTAAGATTGGGAATGTGTTCCAGTACATCAAAAGCGGTAACGGCATCAAAGGAATTATCAGCAAACGGAATTCCCTTCTGAATATCGGCGGTCTGGAATTTTAAATGCGGGTACTTTTTTTGGGCGTATTCAATGGCTTTTTCTGAAATATCTAAACCGGTAGTAATAATTCTTAGATAATTCGCGATTTGGGATGTCATTAGGCCACCGTGGCATCCTAAGTCTAATACTTCGCTCCCAACACTATTGAGTAATTCTGGAAGAATTGCAAATCTTTTTTTATGCCAATATCGCTGAAAGAAATTCTTTTTGATTCCCTGATCGTAATAATCGGGCGGCACCTGGCGATGATTTTGATCTAGTTGATCAGACGATAGCACAATTATTGCTTTATTTGATAAATTTTAGCCTCTTGATCTTCATAGACCAATCTAAAATGAGAGTCGTTTTTAAAATTGTTATCCATCGCCACGTGGTCTTTCTCTAAAAAAACGGTGGCGTTTTGGAAATCATTCTTAATTATATCATAAAGGTTGTTTCTTTCTTCTCCGGTAGTAATATGGACCCATTTCCAGTAAAGATCCTGGTTGTATTGATACATAAAGGTGGGGTCTAGCCCGACAATATAGTGATTATGGATATTGTGGTAAAAAAGAATGGGGAACTCGTCCCAGTCGCTATGCAACACCAATGATCCTTCGGGGGTGTTATTTTCTAACCAGGTGCTGGCGGCCTGGAATTTATCATAGCGCAATCCCGTGCCGAAACTACTGTGTTCCTGTTTTAAATCCCTAAGAACAATGGTGGGTACGACAACCAGAAAGTAGATGACCAGCACAGTAAAAATCAATTTTTTGCTGAAATAATAAGAAGTCATCTTCCTTAATAAGGCACGAAAGTCCATCTTTTGAAGGAAGGGATGGATAGCAAAAGCGCCGAAGAGCATTCCGAAAGGAACAAAATATTCCACATAACGGCGGGATTTTAAGGTTAAAACCAAGAAGAACAAGGTAAGGATTAATAAAACGAAAGACTTTCTGCTCTGCTTTCGAATAGTAAGGAAAAAAATTACTAAAGCAGCGGCTAAGACCAAAAAAAGAAATACGGCATTGGGCACCAACCGAGTAAATTGATAAGGATACCACTCCCCTCCTACTCCAATCATCTTTTGATAATTGACAATTCCGATTTCTACCAATTGAGACCAGTAAAAAGAAAGGTTTTTGGGAAAATAGGGATTAATAACCAAACCGGTTAAAATTCCGCTTAAAGCGGTTAAAATTAATTTTATTTCTTTTCCTTTAAAAATTAAAGAGGAAAGTGACGGCCGATATCGAAATATTTTATTAAGTATCCCGTTTCTTTTTTCTTGAAAGCGGAAAACAACACTGATTATCCCATAGATTAAGGTTAAAACCAGCGCTAAAGGAAAACCTCCGTAGGCCCAGACAAAAACGGCGGAAATGATAAACAGTAATTTTAGCCGGTAATTAAAAACACACCAAAGAATCGCTAAAAGAAAAATAAGGGAAACCGAAGGCGCTTTGGCCAGACTGATCCGGAAAGTGAACGGTTCAGTAAACAGCAAAAGAATACTGTACAGTCCGGCCAATCTAATTTCCTCTTTTTTCAAAAACCAATAAAATCCAGTGACTAAAAAAGCGCCCAAAAAAATGGTGGCGATTTTAATTCCAATGGCCGGGCTCAAAATAGTCAAAAAAGGAATTAAAAAAACATGATATAAAAAATGCTGGTCGGCGTAGGCTTTTCCTAATATAGTATAGTCCGAAAGCCAAGGGAAATTGTGGGCCAAGTTCCCGTCTCGAATCAGCAAGCTCATTTTCATATGATAAAATGAATCCGGGTCAGGAAAATCCGGCGTATATTGGATATAAAAAAACACTCCGAAAGCAATTAAGAAGATAAGCAGATATCCCAATAGCTCCTTCTCGGATCGAGAAAGAAATTTAAGCCTTAGTAGGGATAGGATGGTCTTCATTTTGGCCAATTCTCCGCAAAATTAAAAAATCACCGGCTGCCGTCTCCCGCTCAAGATTCTTATCAAGCATGGATATAAGAATCTTACAAAATTAGTGTTTCTTTAGTTCTTCCTTGAAATAATCAACCCAAGGAATCAGAGCAGGATTAATCCCGTTCAGCATTGCTAAATAAAAACTGACGTAACCTCCCAAAGAAAGAACTTCAAAAACTTGTTCAATTTTTGTCTTGGTGCTGGGCTTATAGGTGATGGCCTTAATTTTATGTTTTTGAATAACTTTTTTAGTGATAGCATGCCTGATTCTAACCCGGGGATGGTATAAATCGGATTCCAAGAATAGAAAGATTAAAGAACCCCGATTGGTCTTTGGATTTTTTAGTCCTTCCATTAAATGATGATCTAGCTCTGGAATAACAAAATAAGTGGCAAAGTTTTTGCTATTCTCATTCAATTGGTTAGCAAAGGTATGAGTATTGGCGATCAAAAACTCTGATCCAAACAAGATAGGAATTTTGTCCTGGCAGGCTAGAGCAATTCTCTTGGCAGGATTTTTCTTTGTCGGATTAGCAAAACCGAAACGGCGATTCGTTTTTTGCAATGTCTGAAACACCTTTTTCATTTCATTGTCTGTCACTTTAATAAATCCACATTTTTTCAGCAGTCCAATCTGGCCTACTACCGAATAGCCCACGCCCATTCGCGGCTCGCCGCAGGGATTATGAATGGGATTAAAAATATAGCCGGGCAGCTTTTGTTTTTTTAAAAATCGGGCCAGCTGGCCGCCGGTAGTGATTCCTAAAATTTTGGCTTTTTTCTTTAAAGCCAGGCGGGCGGTATTAAGCGGCTCCTCCGTGGTGCCGGAATAGCTGGAAAGAAGGTAGAGTGTGTCCGAAGAAAAAGAAGCCGGAAGACAGTAACTATGAATCACCTGCAAGGGAATTTTCAGCTGATCATAAAAAAGCGACTGGATGATATGACCGCCCAGGGCGGATCCGCCCATGCCGTTGATTAAAATCCTTTTCGCTTTTCGGTAAGAGGAAGGGATTCTAATCTTTGACACCTCGCGCCACGCCTGAAGGCACTGTTTTCCCAATGACTCCAAAGACATCCGCATCTTATTTTTATCCAGTCTTTCGATTCGAGAAATTTGATCTATAATATCCATAATCATTTTTAACTTTGAGACAAGTATATCAATTTTTTTTCGTCATTACAAGCAAAAGTTGAATCAGATTGCATTGACTTTAGACCAATTCTCTGTTATATTTTTAGCACAAACTACATTTTTTCTAAGCAAACCCCGTTACTTGACGGTGGGACATTATACCTGCGGAATACGACTTCACTGCCGAACAATCCCGTTAGAAACCAATGTCTTTAACGGAGTAAAAGACCACCGGGCCTTCAAGTAACGGGGCAAATGAGACCAATATGTCGGGACACTCAAAATGGGCACAAATTAAAAGACAAAAAGGAGTGGCTGATGCAAAAAAAGGCACTCTTTTTACTAAACTGGCCAATACCATTACCATTGCCGCTCGGGAAGGAGGGGGAAATCCCGAAATTAATTTTAAATTGCGGCTGGCCTTGGAAAAAGCTCGGCAGGCCAACATGCCCAAAGAAAATATGGAACGGGCGATTAAAAGAGGAACGGGCGAACTGGGAGGAGTTCAAATTGAAGAAATAACCTACGAGGCCTTCGGACCGGAAGGAATCACTCTACTGATTGAAACGGTAACGGATAATAAAAATCGGACGGCCTCAGAAATTCGCAGAATCGTTACTAAACACGGCGGGCGACTAGGAGAAGCCAATAGCGTCAACTGGATGTTTGAGCGTAAAGGCGTTATTTATTTCAAAAAACCCAGTTTGGCGGAAGAAAAAGAGGCTCTGGAGCTGGAGCTGATTGACCAGGGAGCGGAAGACTTTAAAGAAGAGGGTGAGGTATTTATTGTTTATTCCTTGCCCGCTGATCTGGAAAAAATAAAAATAATAATAGAGGGAAAAAATATTCCCGTTGAGCACGCCACCGCGGAATTTATTGCTAAAAATCCTCTGGACCATTCCCAAATAAAAAATCCCGAAAAAATTCAGAAGTTTCTAGAGGAACTGGAAAACAGCGAAGAAGTAAATAACTTCTATTCCAACTATGAAGAATAGCAAGGAGCAATTAGTGTTGGGGATCGATCCCGGAGTGGCCAGCGTCGGCTGGGCGGTAGTCAGGGGAAAAAATGATTCCGTATCCTTTCAACAGGCCGGCTGCATCAAAACCAGCAAGCTTGACCTCTTTGGCAAGAGGCTGGAATTGATCTACCAGGCAATCAACGCCATAATAAAAAAATATCATCCTGACGTAATTGCTATTGAACAGCTCTTCTTTTATAAAAACGTCAAAACAGCTATTGCCGTCAGCCAGGCGCGGGGAGTGATTCTGCTGGCGGCGGAACAGGCGGGCCTGCCGATCACCGAATTCACGCCACTAGAAGTAAAGCAGGCCGTCTGCGGCTACGGCCGGGCGGAAAAACAGCAGATCCAGAAAATGATCAAAGTCCTGCTTCAATTGGAAAAAATCCCCCAGCCCGATGATGCCGCGGATGCGCTGGCCATTGCAGTATGCAGTTTGATTACCAAAGAATACTAATGAGATAGTTATTTGTTAGTGTTAGTAGGTACAGAGCTTGCTCTGCCTTAGTGTTTGGCGAGCAAGCTCGCCACCTACAAGCTAACTTCCTACAAGCTAAACTATATGCAACAATTTCTAAACATTGTTTCCGTTTCTTCGGAAGTGGATCCCTTTTCCAAAAGCGGCGGGCTGGCCGATGTGGCGCGCGCCCTTCCCAAAGCTTTAAAAAGACTGGGGCACAACGTCATTGTTATTACCCCTCTGCATGGCACCGCTCTGCATAAAGATTTTAAACTGAAAAAAATCAAGCAGGATGTTCCGGTTGAAATCGACTCTTCTGCTACGGTAAAAGCTGAATTTTGGGAAGGGACCTTACCGGCTGGGGTGCCGGTTTACTTTATTAATCATAGCCGGTTCTTTTCTTCTCATAAAAAAATCTACGGCTCTAAAACAGAAAATCTTAGATTCTATTTCTTTGATCTGGCGGTTTTTGAATTGCTTCAATATTTATCCTTCAAGCCGGACATTATCCAGTGCCACGAATGGCACACCGGCCTGGTTCCTTATTTGCTGAAAACTAGATTCTCGGACCATCCCTTGTTTAAAGAAGCCGCTACCGTCTTCACTATTCACAATCTCGCTTTCCAAATGGGCAAAAACTGGTGGGAGGTTCCGCTGAAGCAGAAAGACGACGGCTATTCCAAGCTGCCCTTGTTTAAAGAGAAAAGCAAAATCGAAAACATCAACCTGGCCAAACGGGGGATCATCCATGCCGACATCATCAATACCGTTTCGGAACAGTATTCCGAAGAGATTATGACTAAAAAGTTCGGGCAGGCCTTAGACCGTATTCTGCAGAACCGGGCCGACCGCCTGTTCGGAATAATCAACGGAATCGATTATCGCGATTATAATCCCGCCTCTGACCCCGGCCTTTACAAGAATTACGACTTTAACTCCCTGCACTTAAAAACCAAGAATAAGCTCTTTCTGCAAAGGATGTTTAATCTTCCGGAAAACCCGAAAGTGCCCTTAATTGCCATGGTCTCGCGCATCACCGAACAGAAAGGATTTGATTTAGTAATGGACATCATTGATCCCCTGCTCCGGCTGGATCTTCAAATTGTGGTTATGGGCGGCGGGGACAAAAAATACGAAAGTTTCTTCCGCAAATACATCAAAAAAAATCCGAAAAAAATCGCCGCTCATCTTAAGTTCGACATCCTGCATGCCACCAAGGTGTATGCCGGATCAGACATGTTTCTAATGCCTTCCCGCTTCGAGCCCTGCGGACTAGGCCAGATGATCAGCCTCCGTTATGGCTCGATCCCCATTGTCCGGGCTACCGGCGGGCTGGTCGACACCATTACCGACTACAACGCCCGCACCAAAAAAGGGAATGGCTTCACGTTCAAAACCTACGACTCGCGGGATTTATTGGTGGCCATTACCCGCGCCATTGAAAACCACAAGCACCGCGAAGAATGGATTGAGCTGATGAAAAAAGGAATGCAGTTGAGTTTTTCTTGGAAAGTTCCCGCTAAAAAATACATTTTATTGTTCCGCAAAGCGATTAAGAACCGAGAATTATCTGAAGCAAAGAAGAATGAATAAAGTGAAATGGGCCAATTTGCTCCATATTTACCAGCCGCCGGACTGGGACCCCAAAGTGATCAAAAAAGTGGCGCGGGAAAGCTACCGGCCAGTTTTAAACATTCTAAAAAAACAAAAGAATGTTAAAATCACTCTGAACATCAATGGTTCGCTGACCGAACAGCTTGCGCGTCTGAAACTAACTGATCTAATATCCGATTTAAAACTGCTAGCGAAAGATGGGCAAATTGAATTTGTGGGCAGCGCGAAATACCACGTGCTACTTCCCAAACTGCCGGCTTCGGAAATAATCCGCCAGATCCGATTAAACACCCAAATCAACCAAAAATATTTTGGGAAACTCTACCGACCCAAGGGTTTTTTCTCTCCGGAACTATGCTTCAGTAATTCTGTCGCCCGCCTGGTAGCCAAGGAAAAATTCAACTGGATGGCTTTGGATGAGATTGCCTTGACCGGAAAATTAAAAGCGGTAGACTGGCAGCAGGGTTATCAAATTAAAGGAACGAAACTTAAAATAATTTTCCGAAACCGGCTGGTCAGCGACTATTTTCTGTCCCAGCCCCTTCTAGCAGTAAAAAAACTGTTCCGTCAGCTTTATCAAAAAAATCAGCCGATTATTCTGGCGCTGGACGGGGAAACTTTCGGCCACCACCGGCCGGGCATGGATCGGACTTTTTCCGAACTTCTAAAAGACGAGGCGACGGAAAAGGTTACTTACTCGGAATATTTAAAAGGATTAAAGGATTTTAAAAAAATTAATCCCCTCGCCTCCAGTTGGGCCTCTTCGGAAAAGGAATTGAAGAAGGGAGTTGCTTACGAACTGTGGGACCATCCTAACAATCCGATTCACCAGCAACAGTGGGAACTTTTCCGGCTGGCAGTGGAAACGGTACAAAGCAGAAAAAATGACCCATATTACCCGCGAGCAAGAGCGCTTTTAGACCAGAGTCTGAACAGCGATCCGTTTTGGTGGGCCTCGGCCCATCCTTGGTGGAGCGTGGAAATAATTGAAGAGGGCGCGCTGCGCTTAATCAAGGTAATCAGTCTACTTAAGACCGCACCCAAGCCAAAATTAAAAAAGGCTCAAGCACTTTCTAAAAAAATAATTAACTTAGCCCGCCTGTGGCAGAATTCCGGCCAAGCTAAAAAAGAGCGCCGAATGTTTTTGGCCGGCTATCATAAAACCGCCTATTTGGCTGGTAAAAAGATTATTTAACAACTATATTAAAGTTCATCTGATTATTGATAACAATTAAAACTACAAATCCGAAATTATAAATCCTGATTTTCCAAACCTTGCCTTTAAACAACTGTTTCGAATTTAGAACATTAGAATTTAGATTTCGTCGTGAGCTCAGTCGAACGATATTGTTTCGAATTTCGAATTTCATCAACCATATATATTATTAATCATCTGACACTAAACAACATGTATTGGACCAACTTTCTTCATATTTATCAACCTCCCACCCAGAAATCAATGTGGGTGAAAAAAATTGCTAACGAGAGCTACCGCAAAATAACCAAAGGCCTCAAAGAAAACCCTAAAGCGAAGCTCACCCTTAATATTAATGCGACCTTAGTAGAACTGCTGGAAAGAGACGGCTGCCTGGATGTAGTGGAAGACTTGCGGACCTTGGCCGAAAAGGGCCAGATCGAATTTACCGACTCCGCCAAGTATCATGCTTTTTTGCCGCTGTTGCCGGAAAAAGAGATCAAAAGGCAGATTGAGCTGAATCGAGAGACTAACCAAAAATATTTCGGAAAAATTTACCAGCCCAAGGGGTTTTTCCCGACTGAAATGGGTTATTCCCGAAAAATAGGAGAGATCGCCGCTGATTTAGGCTACCAGTGGATTATTCTGGATGAGCTAGCCTGCAGCGGAAAAGTGGGCGCACTTGCTCCGGACACTATCTATACTCTGAAAGGAAAAGAAAACCTGAAAGTGTTCTTCCGGGACCGCGAAACCAGCTTTCGGATTCTTTCCGCCCAAGTGGGCATGAGCGTTTTTTCCAGCAACATGCTGGTTAAGCTTTTGGGCGAAAGAGTGAATAAAGAGGAGTACTTAATTACCGCCATGGACGGGGAAACTTTCGGCCACCACCGCCCAGGTTTGGAAGAGCTTCTGTTTGACCTCTATAAGACCAAGGAGTTGAAAGGAGTATTTATTTCGGAACTGGAGAATTTCTTTACTAAAAGAGAGGTGGTTGATCCGCTGGATTCCAGCTGGGCTTTAATGAAGCGGGATCTGGAGCAGAACACCCCTTTTTCCCGCTGGAAAAATGAAGACAACCAGATTCAAATGTGGCAGTGGGAGTTGACCAATTTGGCAATCAATGAAGTGGAAAAACTTTCTCCTGAAGATCCTGTTTATCCCAAAGTCCGTAAAGCTTTGGACCGCGCCCTGCATTCCGACCAGTACTGGTGGGCCTCGGCTCAGCCCTGGTGGAGCATTGAAATGATGGAAGGAGGCGCTAAAGAATTTAAGAACATTCTTCAAATATTGCCTATTGACCAGCAGAAAAAGGACTATGCCAAAGAATTATATTTAAAAATAATCCAGGAGGCGTTTGACTGGCAACGCTCCGGCAAAGTGGAGGAACTAAGCAAATTGGCGGATGAAGACGTCACTCAAAGAATCACTACCGAAACCCCCTATATTCCTAAGGAGGAATTTGATCAAATAGTGAAAAATTTGGAAAATCAGATGTTGACCGCCGCCGAGAATAAGGAATACGAACGCGCCGCCCAGATTAGAGACAGAGTGAAGGAATTGAAGGAGAAGGAGAAAGAGATTACCAATATTAAATGAAGGCGCGAATGCGCATTCGCGCCTTCTTGACGAAACCGCCCCGTCTGACGGGGGCGATTTTCTAGTTTACCCGGACACTTTCAAGAGAAAGTGTATCGGGTGAATCCGTGTGCTTTTAAAATAAAGCGCTCGGATTGCTTTTTTAAGGGGAAGGTATAGGATAGAGGTACTTAAGGATTCTTTAAAGCATTATGGATGGACGAAAAAGAGACAATATTTATCCGGGCTTGCCGGTAGCAATTGTTCAAAAGCAGGATCAGCGTTCCGGGCGGTTAACCAAAGGGGTGGTTCAGGATATTCTTACCAGCTCAGCGAACCATCCGCGGGGAATTAAAGTTCGATTGGAAACAGGCGAAGTGGGAAGGGTGCGGGAAATCAAACCCCCCTGCCCAATCCTTAAGCGCAGGGGTTAATCAAAGGATAAGCTTAAGTACTATATAATAATAACTAATAACTACAAACCATGAGAAATTTTAATCGAGGCGGTAAATCAAGCCGAGGAGGAAGTTTTAACACCCGGGGCTTTGGCAGCAGAGATTCCGGCCGGACGGCAATGTACCAAGCAACCTGCGCGGAATGCGGCAAGGAGTGCGAAGTTCCTTTTAAACCCAGTGGCGATAAACCGGTATTCTGCAGCAGCTGTTTTGAGAATAAAAGAGGCCGAAATGAAGATTCCAGAAGATCGGGTGGAAGAAGCTCCGGGAGATTTAGTTTTGAAGAAAAAAGAATGTTCACCGCAACCTGCGCGGAATGCGGCAAGAAGTGCGAAGTGCCTTTTAGGCCTACCGAAGGAAAGCCGATTTACTGCAATGATTGTTTTGAAAAAAAAGGCGGCAAAAAAAGTAAGGGTGGCGATAACCAACGGTTCAATAAGCAGTTCGATACTCTGAACAAAAAACTTGATCAAATTCTGCAAGTACTGATCCCATCTTCGGCAAGAAAGCCAGCGCCAAAAGAAGATGTGGTTAAAGCGGAAAAACCCGCTAAAGACAAATCTGCCTCCAACGGGAAAACAGCTAAAAAGGCTGCTGTTAAAAAGACCACAACCAAAAAAGCCAATAAATAGCAGCGCTTGTTATAAAGCGGTATTCAGATAATCCCAGTTCACTACTTAAAGAACCGCCCCAAAAAGGCGGTTTTTTGGTAAGCACTAAGACTAGTTTAAACTCCAGGCCTTTAAACCTCAAGATTTCTGCCTCCACTAGCGCCTTACTGAAGACCGGGCGGAAATCAGCTGGTTTCTTTACTATCTAATTGTTAATAAATTTTGCATACAAGTAGGTTTATAGGAAAGCCCCTCGCAACTATTTTGTGCCATTAAATAGACATCTATTGGCACGGGATTGTGGGAATAATCCCCGTAGGGACAATTCATGAATTGTCCCTACGGGGCCGGAAAAACCGTCGCCAGATGCTATTACCAAAAATCGTGGGTTATTTTAAAATGAATTCCGCCAAAGAAATTAATCAGAATTTCTGGATTCCCACTGGAGTTTACCCCATACTTGATATGGGGCGGGAATGACGACAAGAGACATTATTCACCATATTTAGATTTAAACGCTCGCCATATTGCCTGTTTTAAGTTATAATTTTAAAAGATTTAACAAAATCAATATCAAAAATAATGAACCGAAAAAATCGTTGGATTTTAAGAAGAGCGGCCAGCCGGAGCATAATGGAAGACTTCTTTAAAAAAGAGGTAGTGCCTAAATATTATCCTAAGGCAGAATTAATCTCTTTTCAATTAAAAGACCAGAGCTCTTACCAGTTTAAAAAAGCGGTCCGCTATACTTTGGAACTGCTTTATCCCAACGGAAAGAAGGAAGAAAAAATAGTGCGGGGCAACGTGCCCAGTCGCCACCAGACCTGGGAAATTACGGTCTCGGACCAGGCCTTAAACTATCTTTACCGGCACGGGTTTGACCAGGGGAAATATCAAGTTACCAGGCCCTTGGGGCACTACCCTTCCCGAAGGCTGCAGCTTTACGAGGAATACCCCGGCGAAATTCTATCGGACCGAATTAAAAAAGGAAAAGGCAATTTAAAAAAGGATATTCGGCTGGCTTCTAACTGGACCGCGGAATTTCACAATTTAAAGGCTAAGCTTGGCCGGGTAAAAACTTTAAAAGCAATCAGGGAGGATATGGGGCATTTTATTAAAAATTATAGCAAGCACTCCCTAAAAATCCAGGCCGACGGGAAAAAAATTCTGGAACATTTTTACGAGGCCATCCAAAAGCAGTGCAACCCGAAAAAAAGTTTCCTGATCCACGGCGACCTAAACGCTAATAATATCGTAATCAACAAAAATCAGGTGGGGGTGATTGACTTTGGCAACGCCTGGCGCTTTGACCCCTTATGCGAAATAGCCAATTATCTGGTTCAACTGGAATTAATCACCTGGCGGGGTGAAGCTTCTTCGCGATTAGTCAATAACCTTAATTCCCTTTTTTTAAAAACTTATCTTAAAAAAACCAAACAAAATCATAACCAGCTGGCCCAAAGACGAATTGATTTATGGAAAGTCTGGTGGATGATGCAGATCACCGCCTTTGCCTGTTCCATTTTTGTAGACACTAAAAAGAACCGGGCTGATCTGGATAAGACGATTATTAAACACACCATTCCTAAATCAAAAGCAGTATTTAATTTGTAAAATCTATCTATGAGAAAAAAGGATGTTGCCCTTGAAAAGAAAAGGCTTCAGGAAGCACAAGACGCCATTAGTGATATACTGATAAAAGAAGGGTTCAGAATTATCAAAGGAATAAAATACGGACCCCGTTTTTTAATTGCCGAGGTGGCCAAAGGGAATAAAAGGGGGCTGTTTAAAATTTGCCTTTTTGCTAAATCATTTGATCCTAAAACAAATAGTAAACTCTCGCGAGAAATTCTTTTTTTGGAATTTGTTAACAACTCCGAATATACTTCACTAAAAAAATCAGTGCCCACAATGTACACTTCCGGTACCAATTCCCGCTCCTGGTATATTAGGGAATATCTCTTCGGAGATACCCAAAACATAAATGGTAGCAATATTAGATTTAAGCGTTCCTTTTTTAATGATAAAAATCTCAATTGGCTAATTAAATTCTTTAGTACTCTCCAAAAAATCAAAAACAGAGAGCTCCCCCCTGGACTTCGCAAATACCTCCTGCGATCTGCCGACTTTAATAAGCAAATTTGGGTATTTATTAAACCCCATTTTAAATTGATCGAAGGTTACCTTAGAATGCCGGGTGTCTCCAAACGGTTTAGCAAAATAGTAAAAGAATATATTCCTACCTACAATCAAGCTTCTCGAGTTTTATCTCATCAAGAACCCTATCCCTCTCATCTCATAAAAAACAACGGTCAATTCACTTTAATCGACTGGGAAAATGTTAACTGGGCCAACCCGGTTCACGATATGGTTATTCTTTGGATGCGAGCCTATGATCATCCTGCTTGGCAAAAGAAACTATACTTTAACTTTAAAGAATATTATCGAAACTACGACGATTTTGATAGGCTCTGGGAGATCGAAACCTTTATCCAATCTTGTTTCAATATAATCAGCTACTACTTCCACAACGACACTAAGGACCTTGGGGGTTTGGCCAAATTCTCTGATCGAAAAATTAAAGAAATTTTAGAAGACGATTTTAGAATTCATAACTAAATGGAAAAATATATCGATCTTCATACTCACTCTATTTATTCCGAGGGCATTTTAAGTTGTCGGGAATTACTGCAATTAGCCAGAAAATATCGGATCGGTGTATTGTCTTTAACTGATCATAATGTGATTGATGGTGTCCCTGAAATTATGGAACTGGGCAAGAAACTGAAAATAAAAGTGATTCCGGGAGTAGAACTTTACACTTATTATCAAAATAAAGGGCTGCACCTGCTCGCTTACAATTTTAAGCTAGAGGATAACGAGCTTAAACACGCTCTTCAGAAATTGAAAAAAGCGCATCTTCAAAAAGTTAAAACTTCTCTGGTTAATCTAAAAAAGGCTGGTTTTATTATTGAAGAGCAGCGGATTTTTAACCATCCTTCCCACTATCCCGGAGCGGTGCATATTATGAAAGAAATAGAGCGGCATCCGGCTAATCGCAAGAAAATGGACCGGGAGCTTCCGCCAAAATACCATAACTATTTCGGAAAGGTGTATTACTATTTAGGAAAGAACGCTTCCGGCTATCTGAAACAGTCCGAGCTGCCGATTTTAAAAGCAATAAAGCTGATTAAAAAAGCGGGAGGTATTGCAGTTCTGGCCCATCCCGGACAGCAGCTGACTTTTGAGGAAGATAAAATAATCCACATTCTTATTAAAGGAGGCTTGGACGGGTTAGAGGTACTTTCCCCTTACCATAACTGGTATCAAATTGAGCATTATCTTAAAATGGCAGTAAAGCACCGCCTGTTGATTACCGGCGGGAGTGATTTCCACGGATATGTTAAGATAAGAGGACAGAACATTATCAATAAACAATGGGATTATTATAAAATCCCCTACCGTCTTTACCGCGGTTGGCGAAAACTAATTAATAATTAAACTTACAAAAATGAAAAACTACGACATACCTCCTCAGCCCGAGGAAGAAAATAAGAAGTTAGAAATAAAACCAAAACCGGAAATTCCTAAAGGGGGAAAGGAAAATACAAGTGAGACCGAAAATGGACAACCTTTGAAACATGAGATTCTGGATGAAAACGGCAATGTCATTTACCACGAAGAAAAGTGGTATCAAAAGGACCAGACTTCGTCACCAGAAACAATAGGCGGTCATCGCCAACAGTTTTTTCAGCATGATGAACAAGGAAGAGTGGTGGAAGAAGTGGGTCAGTCTCTTTCTACTAAGGAAGGCGACCCGAAGCACGAAAACCAATGGAAGATTGTAACCGAATGGGGTGATAAAGACGATAAAACCCAGATCGGAATAATTGAAACTGGCCCGGATGCCGGCCACAAATGGAAAACCAGCAAAGAACTGATCCATGATTTCGGAGACGGCCGCAAAATTGTCAAAGAAACCACTGAAATTATAAAACAGGGTAAGAATCCGGCTAAGCCCAGTATAGGAACCACCGAAAAAATTAAATTCTTCAAAGGTAAACAATGGCTCGGCGAAAGAACCAAAGATTCGTCCGGAAAAGAATCTAAATTCCTGGCAGCAGGAGTAGAAAAATTGCCTAACTGGGAAGATGAGATTAACTCCTAAACCATAATTCATGTTTAAAATAAAAGTACTCTTCGTTGCAGCCGAGCTTACTCCTTTGGCTAAAGTAGGAGGACTGGCGGATGTAATCGGAGCACTTCCCAAAGCACTGGCTCAATTAAATATAGATGTCCGGATCGCCATCCCTAAATATGGGATAGTGGATGAAAAGAAATACAAGCTAAAAAAGATTACAGCTGATTTGAAAATTCCCTTTCACCATAAAATAGAGAAAGCGGCACTCTGGAAAACAACCCTTCCGAGTAGCGCCGTATCGGTTTATTTGATCGACCATCCTAAGTTTTTGGGGGAAAACGGAGTTTATTACGAAAATGACGCCTCTTCCGGAGGAACGTCTAAAGAATGCCGCCGTTTCACTTTTTTTGTCCGGGCGGCCATGGAAATTTTCGGGCCGCTCAAATGGCAGCCGGACATTATCCACTGCCACGACTGGCACGTGGGAATTTTGCCGGCGTTGATTAAAATTCTTAACAAGCAAGATCCCGGCAATTACCCTGATTTCACCACCCTGCTCACCATCCACAACCTGGCCTTTCAGGGTAAGTACGTTCCTAAAGATGTTTTTTCCATGCTGGAAATAAAGGAAAGCGACTGGCCCACTTTAAAAGAGCGGTTCGGCAAGAAGAAAGACTTAAACTACCTTCAACAAGCAATTCTCAACAGCGATTTAATTAACACGGTCAGCCCCACTTATGCCCACGAAATTCTTACTTCCCAATACGGGGAAAACCTAGAATCCACTCTTAAGAAAAAATCAAAAATACTGACGGGAATACTAAATGGGATTGATACTGATCGCTTTAATCCGGCCACTGATCCTGAAATTAAAGCCAATTACTCCCCTAAAAATTTTGCCCCGAAACAAGAAAATAAGTCGGATTTGCAACAAAGCGTCAATCTCCCAATTAATTCTGACGTTCCGGTGATTGGGTTGGTATCAAGACTGACTGACCAGAAAGGGATTGATCTTATTTGTCAGATTATCGAGGAACTTGCTACACTAGAGATACAGCTGGTTTTTTTAGGGCTCGGCTCAAAGTTTTTAGAAAAAGAACTTAAGAAAGCAACAAAAAAACATCCTAAAAAAATAGCTGCCCAGCTGAAATTTGATGCTCATTTAGCTCAGCAGATTTACGCGGGCTCCGACATTTTTTTGATGCCTTCCCGTTTTGAACCTTGCGGGCTAGGCCAGATGATTGCCATGCGTTACGGCACCGTTCCCATTGTTAGAGCAACCGGGGGATTAAAGGATACCGTGCAGAACTACAATTTCAAAACTCAAACTGGTACTGGATTTGTGTTCCAGAACTATAAATCTTTAGAACTACTAGCCACTATTAAAAAAGCTCTCGCCGTTTTTTCTGACCAAAACAGCTGGAACAAGCTTATCCAGAACAGCATGAGTCAGGATTTTTCCTGGCTCCATTCCGCCCAAAAGTATTTTACCCTCTACCAAAAAGCGCTTCTTAAATCATCTAAATCATAAATTAAAGCACTATGGCTTCCAGAACGAAACCGGAAATCCGCAAAGACTACATCCAAGACAAATATGTTATTATCGCGCCGCAAAGAGGAAAGCGGCCCCACGATTTTGAACAGATTGTTAGCAAGGTCACTGAGACTAAAAAATGCGTCTTCTGCCCAGAAAACGTGGAGCAAGATTTGATTATCAGAAAATACGACGGCCAAGGGGGAAGTTGGTCTTTGCTTACCCTAAAAAACAAATTTCCCGCTGTTACCACTGATAATCCTGGCGCTTATGGTGTTCAAGAATTAATTATTGAAACTCCGGATCACGCCACAGAGTTAGAACATCTATCAGCCCAGCAGATTAAAAAATTGCTTGACGTCTACGCCGAACGCACTTACGAAATATCAAAAGACAAAAAGATTGAGTATATTTTGATTTTCAAAAATAACGGCGGCCGGGCCGGCGCCTCTATTGCCCACGCCCACTCCCAGATTTTTGCCACCGCCTTTTTACCCCCTCATTTAATCGATAAATCGCAAAGAACCCAAAGATACAAGCTGGAAACCGGCACCTGCGTTTATTGTGATGTAATCGAAAGAGAACGCAAAAGCCCCCGCTTTGTCTGGGAAGACGAGCACGTCATTGTTTTTACTCCTTACGCCTCCATCCACAACTATGAAATTTGGATTATGCCTAAAAGACACTTAGATAACGTGATGGTGTTGAATAACGCGGAAAAACTTTCTTTTGCCACGGCATTGAAGAATGTGCTGCAGAAGATTGAGAAGTTGAATTTTCCCTATAACTACTATTTCCATCAAGTAATTAACGATAGCGATCAACATCTTTATATGAAAATCACCCCCCGCGGCTCGGTTTGGGCCGGCGTGGAAATCGGCTCGGGTGTCATTATTAACCCCATTGCACCAGAAGAAGCAGCGGAGTTTTATCGAAACGGAACTAAATAAAATATAAAAAGTAAACCCCTCAACGGGGGCCTGTATTACACAAGAAGGAGCGATTTCGAAATCGCTTCTTCTTTTTAATCCAAAATTATTTTACCTTCACAAATTTTCTTTTCCCGACTTGAACAATATCGTGCGCTTTTATCGTTATTTCTTTTTGAGAGATTTTTTTCTGATTAATCCTGACTGCACCCTGCTCAATCATTAGGCGCGCTTCGGATTTGGAGCTGACCAGCCCCGTTTTAACCAATAATCCACCAAGATCCCATTTCTTTTTTTCTAATTTCAATTCTGGGATAGCGTCCGGTAACTTTTTATCTCTAAACTGTTCGTTGAACTCCTGCTCTGCCTGATCAGCATCTTTCGCTAAATAGAAAATCTTGATTACTTCTTTGGCCAAGTCAGCTTTTAAATCTCTGGGGTTGGCCTGTTGAATCTGGACATCCTTTTTTAATTTTTTTATTCGATCAAGCGGAATGTCGGTAACTAATTTATAATATTTCCAAATCAGACCATCTGGTAAGGACATAACTTTACCGAATATTTCCTTGGCCGAATCATTAAAAGCGATATAATTCTTGTAACTCTTGCTCATTTTTCTCACGCCGTCAGTCCCCTCTAAAAGAGGTACGGTGATAATATCCTGTTGGGGCTGATTATATCTCTTTTGAACCTTCCTGCCAGTCAGTAGATTGAATTTTTGATCGGTTCCTCCTATCTCTACATCCGCTTTTAACTCAACCGAATCGTATCCTTGTAACAAGGGATAAAATAGTTCCAGCATACTGACATCAACGTCATTTTTTATTCTTTTCTTAAAATCATCTCTTTCCACCAAGCGAGCGTAGGTAAACTTTGAGCTGATTTCCATAATAAAATTTGCCTTCTTCTTATTGTACCATTCACTATTATGCCTTATTTCAACTTTTTTGATATTTAAAACCTTGCCGGCCTGACTAATGTAGTTTTTTTCATTTTCCTTCAGCTCATCAATGGTGAGCATGGGGCGGACTTCCGAACGGCCGGAAGGATCTCCGATCATACCGGTATAATCCCCGATTAGAAAAATTACTTGGTGTCCCAGATCCTGAAACTGTTTTAATTTTTTTAGAACCACCCAGTGACCCAAATGCAAATCAGGGGCGGTAGGATCAATACCCAGTTTTACCCTTAGTTTTTTCCCAGAAGTAAGCTTTCTCTTAAGGCTATCAATTTCAATTATTTCTTCTACCCCTCTTTCCAAGAGTGTTTTTATTTTTTCTTTAGTTTCTTTCACCCCGTAAGAAATTTTATATACTTAATTAATATGATTAATAATAGCTTGAGTTGATATAAATCCCATTAGAAGCCCAAGCTTTAGGTAGCTTTAATCAATCATAAGAGTTAATGCTCTCTAGAAACGATTCTGATGGGATAAACCCGGTTAGAATAATTATATTTAATTTCTAACGGGGTTCATGTTTAAATTATACCGCAAAATTGTTATAATAGAAAGTGAATTTATCGCTTTATGAAACAGAAAGCATACATCGGCATTGACATGGGCGGCACCGCCATTAAAGGCGGGCTTGTTTCGCCTAACGGAAAGTTAATAAGGTGCCATTGGATTCCGGTTTCGGCTCCCCGTTCCAAAAAAAAGACGGTTCAGGAGGTTATTGCTTTTATTAATGTTCTAGCTAGGTCCACTCCTAAACCAGGTGCGATCGGACTGGGCTGGCCCGCAACCGTGAATATCGCCTTATCGGGAAAAGAAATTGTCACGATAATAAAAAGAAAGTTCGGTCTACCAGTATTTTTAGAAAACGATGCTAGTTGTTTTACTCTATCAGAAGCATTAATTGGCTCCGGAAAAGATTTTCCCGTTGTGCTGGGAATCACTTTGGGCACCGGGGTAGGATCGGGGTTAGTGATTAATAAACAGATTTACCAGGGACGGAAAAGTGCTCCTGAATTCGGACATACCACCATAGACCACCAAGGACCTAGGTGTAGTTGTGGTAACCGAGGCTGCTTAGAGGCTTATTTAGGAAAAACAGGAATGGCGAAGATGGCCAGGAGATTTCATTTAAAGCCTGCTGATGGATTGACTCTTTATCAAGCCGCCAGAAAAGGTAATCGAAGGGCGCTTAAGCTCTGGAATGAATTTGGCAAGTTATTGGGAATAGGATTAGTCAATGCCCTCAACTGCTTTGAGCCTAATGTAATAGTAATCGGAGGAGGGGTCAGTAAAGCCTGGCCATTTTTTAGTGCTTCGATGAGAAAAGAGATGGATCGTAGATCATTTCATAATTCCTGCCCGATAAAATTGTCCCGGTTAGAAAATAGTGGAATTATCGGGGCCACTTTAATGGCTCGGCAAAATTTTGACAAATTTAGAGAATAACTCTTTAATATAGGAATAAACCAACCTTAATTTTTAGTTTTTCACTTTTATCTTCTGCTATGCCTATTCCTCAACTGTCAAAAAGATACCAGCAAACTTGGAAAAAACACGCTATTGGCACAACTCCTTCTGGAAAAAAGAAGAGGCCGCAAAAAACCATTGTGCTGCTACTTAAAATTGTAGTTGCGCTTTTTATTATCGGCGGGATATTAGGAGTGTCCGCTTTTGCCTGGTTTTCTAAGGACTTACCGGATCCTAATCGAATTTTAGAAAGAAACATTGCTCAGAGCACAAAAATATATGATCGTTCTGGCAATACCCTGCTGTATGAAATCCACGGGGAACAAAAAAGAACTTTGGTTACCCTAGATCAGATTCCGGACTATCTGCAAAAAGCCACTGTTGTGATTGAGGATAAAGATTTTTATAAACACGGGGGGATAAGCCTTTGGGCTATTTTTCGTACCGCTATCACTAATGTATTTTTGGGCCGTAAAGCGGGTGGCTCAACCCTTACCCAACAATTAGTAAAGAATGCCATCCTTACCCCGGAAAAAACCTATACCAGAAAAATTAAAGAGGCAATTTTATCTTACAATCTGGAAAAAAAATTCACCAAAGATGAAATTCTTCAAATGTACCTTAACGAGATACCGTACGGATCCAATGCTTATGGTGTTGAATCAGCCGCTAATACCTATTTCGGGAAAAACGTTCAAGATCTCACTTTAGCCGAAAGCACTATCTTGGCCGCCCTACCCCAAGCCCCCTCTTATTATTCACCTTACGGCAGCTATCTTGATGATCTAATCGGCCGGCAACAGTATATTCTGGATCTAATGGCCGAAAACGGATATATCACCGAACAGCAAGCCTCTGAAGCTAGAGACGAAAAATTAGATTTTAAGCAACGAATTGAGAATATTAATGCCCCCCACTTTGTTTTTTATATCAAAGAGCTACTGACTGAAAAATACGGAGAAAGGATGGTAGAACAAGGAGGTTTAAAAGTCTACACTACGCTCGACAGCTATAAACAAGGGGTGGCCGAAGAAGTGGTTAGTGAATGGGCAACCAAAAATGAGCGCTATAACGCTAGCAACGCTGCTCTTGTTTCCATTGACACCAAGTCAGGAGAAATTTTGGCCATGGTCGGCTCCCGAGACTTCTTTAATGAAGAAATCGATGGTCAAGTTAACGTGGCTATTCGCGATCGGCAACCCGGATCTTCCTTTAAGCCGGTTGTTTACGCTACCGCTTTTGAAAAAGGATACACGCCCGAAACTATGCTTTTTGATTTAAAGACCGATTTTGGTAATTATTCTCCTTCTAATTACGATCTCACTGAACACGGCCCAGTATCAATGAAGCAGGCTTTAGCCGGCTCCTTAAATATTCCGGCGGTTAAAACTCTTTATCTGGCCGGCGTGGACAATGTTTTAAACACCGCCCACGCCATGGGATATTCCACTTTAAACGACCGTGAGCGTTATGGCCTTTCCTTAGTCTTAGGAGGAGGAGAGGTAAAACTTTTGGAGCACACCGCGGCTTTCGCTGTTTTTGCCCGAGAGGGAATTCGTTATCCTACTACCGCTATTCTTAAGGTAGAAGACAATGATGGTAAGATTCTGGAAGAATATAAAGAATCGAAGGGCCAAGAAGTGTTGGATCAAAAAATTGCTCAGCAAATCAACAGTGTTCTTACTGATAATAATGCCCGGGCCTTCGTTTTTGGCTCCCAGAATTATTTAACTCTCTCCGATCGTCCCGTAGCCGCCAAAACCGGAACCACTGATGATTTCCGGGACGCCTGGACTTTGGGGTACACTCCTTCTATTGCTACCGGGGTCTGGGTGGGAAATAATGACAATTCCGAGATGTCTCGAGGTGCAGCTGGCGCAGTGGTTGCCGCTCCGATCTGGCACGAGTATATGCGGCGAGTTCTTACCGGAACTCCGGTAGAATTGTTTCATTCTCCTCCTTCGGAAGACATTGAAAAACCAATTCTCCAAGGACGAATTGATACCACCGTTACTAAAAAAGTAGATCTCTATTCCGAAAAAGTAATCCCTAATTCCTGTCTTGATTCTTATCCGGAAAAATATATTAAAGACAAGGAGTTTAAAGAAACACACAACATCCTTTATTTTATTGACCACAATGACCCCCGCGGTCCGGCACCAACTAACCCTGAAAAAGATCCTCAATACCAAAAGTGGGAAGCGCCAGTCAGGCGCTGGGCCGAAGCTCATGGCTATACCTATAATTTTGAATATGAAAGTTGTGACAAGCGTACTCTTGGATCCCAGCCCGAGGTAAGCATCACAAATCCAAAACAAAATTCTACCTTAAACGAAAACGCTTTTAATATTGCCACCACTGTTTCCGCGGGCCAAGCACATTATTTAACAAAAGTGGAATATTATATTGACACCACCTTAATTGAATCAGTGACCAGTAGCCCTTTTCAGACCACTTACCAACCAACTAATCTTACCAATGGAGATCATAAATTAACGGTCCGGGCCTACGACGAGATCTCTAATTTTTCCGAGGACAGTGTCAATTTCAACTATCAGTCAAAGCAAGGCTCTACAATTTATTTTACTAACCCCGGTCAATCTAGTTCCGTCAGTGTAGATGAGTTTCCGATTAACTTAAAAGCATACGCCTACGACCCCGCGGGAATTGACCGAATTGATTTCTACTTCTTTGATGCTAATCTCTCTTCCCCTCCCTCCATTCTTATTAATTCCGTTGAATCACCCACCTCCAATTTAATAAACTCTTTTTGGACGGAAGCTCCGGCGACTGGAGAATACAAATTATATGTTACGGTAACTAATCGTAACCAAAAAGAGACGGGAAGTGATCGTCTCTCTCTGACTGTCAATTAATCGCTTATCTTATTTGGAACCGCAAGCTTTTTATTGCGGCTTTATTGTATTTACTATTGATTATTTTTACAATTTTCTTCTCTTTCAATTTCAGCTCGGCGGCATAAACCGAATCCTTAACCTGAATAGTTAATACTCCTCCCCTTAAATAACGAGGTTTGACTCGTTCCAAAACTTGCCTTCCCCATGTTTCTACAGCAATGTTTTTGAAATCTTGTATTATTTGAGCCGCGGTTAGTTTTTGTTGAATCCCCGCTCTTTTTATTGCCCCTTCTAAAAGATTGCCTATCTTTTGGATAGTCATTTTCTCGCTACTGTTTTATCGGCATAATAATGTAAAGGTAGTCTACTTTTTCTTCTGGTCTAATTACTCCTGGATTAGTATTATTTATTATCTCAAGCACCACCTTTTCTGAAGTTATGTTCTGGAGACCATCTAGAAGATAGCGGTAATTGAAAACAATTTCATTTTCTTCCCCTTCGGTAACAGCTTCCAGTCGAGAAACGTTTTCTCCTAATTGGGCATTAACTGCCGAGACTACCATCTCCTTTTGATTAGGCCGAATTTTTATATTTATATCATTTACCCCGCTTCGAGCAAAAAGGCTGGTTGTTTTTATTGTTTTAATTAAATCTTCTTTATTGGCAATTATTCTCGTTTTATATTCCTTGGGGATAATCTGTTGATAATCAGGATAGCTTCCTTCGATTGCTCTTGAGATTATTTCGATTTCATCAAGACAAAACAAGGCTTGGTTCTCTGCAAGATAAACCTCCAAGTTTTCAACAGTGCTAATACTTAATATCCTAATCAACTCCTGTAGTGTTTTGGTGGGTAGAATGGTTTCCGTTTCCAGATCCTGTTTTTTTTCGATTTTTATAACTTTTTCGGCCAGTCGGTAACTGTCGGTAGCAACTAATCTTATCTCTTTTTCTCTAATCTTCATTAATACCCCGCTTATCTCCGGTCTGGTTTCGTCATAGGCTGCGGCAAAAATAGTTTCTCTAATTGCTTCTTTCAGCTCCTCTACGTTTAGCTGAATTTTATTTTTCTTTTCTAATGAGGGGAGTAAGGGATAATCTTCCGCGCTCATGCCCTGAATGGTTGTTTCCTGATCGGTGCACTTGATGTAGATTTTCTTGTCAGACTCCTCTATGCTTATTTTTTCGTTTGGTAAAAGGCTCACGTAGTCTGCAAATAGTTTCGCTGGAACAGTTATTTTTCCGGGTTTTTCTATTTTCCCCCTAATTTGACAACTAATTCCCATTTCGAGGTTCGTCGAAGACAATTCAATTGTTCCGCCCTCTGTTTTAACAAGAACGTTGTCTAAAATCGGAAGGGTTGTACTTTTGCTTGCTAAGTGGCTTACGATGTTAAGCCCTTGGTTTAGGTTTTCCTGAGTACAAAATATTTTCATATTATTATAATAAATATAATTTATATTTAATTAGTAGTAGTAGTAGGCGGGTTGATAAGTGGAAAAGGTTTTAAAGTTTGTTTTTTGTTAAGAAAAAAGGAGTTTGTTTTTTAATAGGGCTAGGGATAAGATTCTGGAAAAGATGGGGATATTGGTTTTGAAAAGATAAAAAGAAAACAAATTTTGTTTTATTCACAGTTCCCTCACAATTTAATACCCAAGCCACTCCCTGGTTAGTAGGGGTTTTACCCCACCTGGTTGTAAATTCTCTGTTTAATAAGATCAATTTCTTGTTTAATTTTTTCGTTTTCTTCAATCTCTTTAGCAATTTTTAGATAAGCGTGCATAGCGGTGGTGTGATCCCTTCCGCCAATCTCTTGCCCAATATTAGGATAAGAACTTTTTATCTCTTCCCGCATTAAATACATGGTAATCTGGCGGGGAACCACCAACTCTCTTTTTCTGCATTCACCCGTTAGTTCCTTGATACTAATGTCATAAAATTCAGCGACGGTGTGGATAAGGTTTTTGGAGGTTATTGCCCCCTTGCGAGAAGTTTTAGATAGAGTGGATAAGACATTCTTAACGGTATCGAGATCGAGGGGAGAGCGATTTAATTCATGGTAGGCGATAAGACGGTTTAAGGCCCCTTCGAGCTCTCTAACGTTGCTTTGAACCGAGGAGGCAATATAGGCCAGTAGCTCCCGATCAAGAACATCATACCCTCTTTCCCGGCACTTGCTTTCTAGAATGGCAATTCGAGTTTCTAAATCCGGGCTGGAGATATCCGCAATCATCCCCCATTCAAAGCGAGAAACTAAGCGATGCTCTAACGCCGGGATCGCTTTGGGAGGACGATCAGAGCTAATTACAATTTGCTTATTAGATTGATGAAGGGCGTTAAAAGTATGAAAAAATTCTTCCTGAGTTCTTTCCTTGGTGGCCAAGAATTGAATGTCGTCGATTAGCAGAAGATCGGCGGAACGGTAGAATTCTTTAAACTGTTCCGTGATCCCCTTGCTTACCGCTTGAATGAATTCATTGGTGAATTTTTCGCAAGTGACATAAACTACCTTTTTATTTTTAAATATTCCTAAAGATTTATGTCCGATCGCTTGCAAAAGATGGGTTTTCCCCAACCCCACCCCACCGTAGATGAAAAGGGGGTTATATACTATCCCTGGCTTTTCGGCTACCGCCCCGCAAGCCGCCTTGGCCAAATCATTTCCTTTCCCTACCACAAAATTTTCAAAGGTATAGCGGGGGTTTAATCCGTTGACAGGAGTACTTGACTCCCCCTTTTTAGTTGCCGCATCCAGCTGTTTCTTCTGTTTTTCAACATCGTCCGCAGCAGCAGAAGTAAGTTTTGCGTTTCTCATGCTTTCTACCCGGTAGACGATCTCTTTTAATTTATTATCGGTAAGATTGTGAAAGGCCTGACTGATTGCTTTGTGGTATTTATTTTCAAACCAGGTTTTAGTAAAGGTGTTGGGTACCGCGATTACCACCTTGCTTTCACTAAGTTCAGAAATAAAGGTATTCTTAAACCAGGTGGTAAAGTTGGCTTTACTAAGCGACAGCTCTAATTCTCCTAAGATCGCTTGCCAGAGTTGTTCTTTATTCATTTTAGACCCAAGGTAGCCTGAATAATTAGCTACTCCTGAATATACCACAGATCAAAAAAAACAAAAATAATCCACAATCCGATTTTTTGTTTATAACCTGTGGAAAGAATGAGGATAAATACCATTTCGTTGACCACAAACACTGGGTCTGCTAGACTGAAATTATCTCTAAATCTTATTTTATATTTAATAACGGAAGCGGATGACCAAACGGACTTATCAGCCCAAAAAAAGAAAACGACAAAAGAGCCACGGATTCAGAAAAAGAATGAAGAAACCAGCCGGAAGAAGAGTGCTTAAGAGAAGAAGAGCTAGGAAGAGAAAGAGAATCAGTATCTAATAAATTTTATGCTGGCTAAACAGTATCGACTGGTCAAAAACAAAGAATTTGCCGAAGTCTATCGAAAAGGAAGGTCGGCGGCACTTCCCACGCTGGTCTTAAGGCTTAAAAAACAAGGTCAAGAAATTAAGGGGAGGGCGGTGAATTCCCGTTTCGGTTTCGTGGTATCCGGTAAAATTTTTAAGAAAATAGTTTTACGAAATAAATTAAAAAGGCAGCTCAGAAGCATAATTCAGGGCCGGCTGAATAGAATACCGGCGGGGTTTGACTGCGTGATTATCGCTCGCTCCCGGATTAATACCCGGAATTATCGGCAGATAGAAGAGGATGTTGACCAATTACTCCAAAAATCCAATCTTTTAAAGCCAAACAAATGAAATTCAAAATTTTTTTAATTTTTCGAAAAGCAGCCCTGTTTTTAATTAAGCTTTATCAAAGAACAGTTTCGCCAGACCACGGTTTTTGGTCGTATAAGCACCCCCACGGCTATTGCAAATTCAGCCCGACCTGTTCTCAATACGCTTACCAAGCCATTGAAAATTGGGGGATTATTGTCGGCGGAGGCAAAGCCATTAAGCGAATTATTCGATGTAATCCTTTTAGTCGAGGAGGATACGATCCAATCAAATTAGAAGAAAATGACACTTAAGTTGGAATTAAAGAGAGTATGATCGCCTTATTTAACACTATCCTTTACGAACCGCTTTTTAATGGGTTGATTTATCTTTATCACGTAATCCCCGGAAAAGATATCGGAATTGCTATAATTTTGCTAACCTTAGCCATAAAAATAGTATTATTCTTCCCCTCTCTTTCTGCGATTAAGTCACAAAAAGCGCTGCAGGAAACCCAGCCCAAATTAGAGGCTCTTAAGAAAAAATATAAAGATAACAAGGAGGAACTGGGAAAACAGCTGATGAAATTCTATAAGGACAACAAGGTTAGCCCCTTTTCTTCCTGCCTTCCCCTGCTGATTCAGTTGCCGATTCTTATCGCCCTCTATCGGGTATTTTTAAATGGCTTAATTACTGATCCTGCCACCGGATTACTAACTTCCGGCCAATTAGATCATCTTTACGGTTATTTGAGAGACGTATATTCTAACACCCCCATTCATTCTATGTTTTTGGGATTTATTGATATGGCTAAAAATAAGAACATCATTCTAGCGGTGATCGCTGGAGCATTGCAGTTTTGGCAGGGAAAAATGATGGTAACTAGGAAACCGGAAATAAAGACCGCGGGCAGTAAAGACGAAAACCGGGCCGCATCCCTTAATCGCCAGATGATTTATTTTATGCCAATCATCACCGTGGTTTTTGGATACCAGTTCCCAGCCGGGCTGACTCTTTATTGGGTAGTATCGACCCTGTTCACCATTGTCCAGCAACATTACTTTTTTAGAAAGAAAAATTCCCAGCCAAAGCAACTATTAGCTTCTCCATCAAACAGCAATGAAAATAAGCAATAAAAAAATAATCCATTTGCCGGTATTCACCAAATCAGGGAAAGAACTGGGCAAAGTCGCAGGTTTTGAAATTGACGTTGATGCGCAAACCATAACCCGTTATTATGTTAAGAGTAGTAACCTGATTGCGGAACTTTTTGCCAAAGAGTTAATTATCGCCGCTGCTCAAGTCATCTCCATAACGGAAGAAAAAATGACTGTAGAAGATTTAGATTTAAAAGAAAAGGAAGGGGTTCTAGACAAAAATCAATTAATGAAAGATAAAGTAGCACCGCCTGTTTCGTTTAGCAAATCTAGATAAAGAAACAAGGCCAGCAAAGTTAAAGAGCAGGGGGAAAAGATCAGCCCCCTGTTTTTAAATTGAAATTAGCATGAAATAGAAAAAATGAATCCAGCAGCTACAATAAGAATTTATAAAGAATTCGGTGAATAATGTCATTCCGGACTTGATCCGGAATCCAGTAAATACCACGAGTAGTCCATTTTAATTGTATATTCTGGATTCCCGCTTTCGCGGGAATGACGACTAGAGACATTATTCACCGAACTACATAAAAGCAGATTACCCTTTAAATAATAATATGTCATAATACAGTACAGTAACTGGCCATTTTATATGTATTTGAAGTTTAGAAGTAAAAGAGCTAATTTTAGCCAAAACAGCAAGCCAAAACAGCGATTTGCCTCCTTTTTTGGATTTCTTAAAAAAAGAAAAAGTACAAAGCAGATTGCCACGGGGGTTTTTCTTTCGTTGGGATTTAATAATACTTTTTTTGAAGAACCGGCACTGTTCCCCGCTCCCATCGAAAGAAAATTTCCACCAGTCGCTCGGCGAATAGTCTGGGCGCTAATTTTTGTCGTGCTATTGGTAGGAATAATAGAAATAACCTTGCCGAATTTACCTAAAATTATTCCTTTGACAAAAAACATCCCGGAAATTTCTTTTTATTCGGAAAAGGATATTTTTCTAAGTTCTGAAACACCGAATTTTTCAATCTCCCTCCCTTTATAGAGGCTTTTTAAATAAAAAATATGGAAACAAAATTAAGAAAGACCAAAGAACAAATTATTTCTCTGATTATCATTTTAGTCATGTTTACCATGGTTTTTGGTAAACTAATGATTAGTAATATCCAAGATGTGTGGGCAGATGATCAAGCTAATATCACTCTTGAGGAGATAATTACTGGGTCTGATCTTGGCACCTCTGCTCCGACTCAAGTTAACTTCGCCGGTTTCACCATTAATGGTTTTGTCACTAATGTAGCTGCTACTTTAAACGATGCGAACGCGTGGGATTTGCGAGGCACGGGTGTTGGTTGGAGTTTTACAGCAATAACTAATAATATGATTGGTTCTGGTTTATTAGCACCGGGAAACATGATTGCCAATACGGCTATCAATATTAGTACGGCAGGAGGGATCACAGGGTTGGGTGGTTCTAGTACTACTGGCATAGCTTTAGGTGGTTCAATAGGAAACTTCTCTGATGGACCAATGACCATTGCCAATGCCTCTACTAATAATGGTATGGGTAACTATGTCGTTAACAGCACTATTCTTCAAACTACTATTGCTGCAAACAATAAAGCCGGAACCTATCAAAGTACGCTGACAATCAGCATACAATAAAATATTTTAAATAAAAATAACTACGACAGTATTAGCAAGTCGTGGTTTTTTGTTTTAACAAGCGGGAAGCTGAATAGGAAACGTATTAGAAGCCAAGCGTAAGCTAAAATTCAGAGTAGTTTTTATTTAGGGATTCATGTTTGGAAAATTTTAATCCAAACTAAAACTTGCTTATAGTAATCCGGGAGAAGTTTATTTTAAAAAATAAGATTGCATCGGATTGTTCTTTGGAAAAAAATTGGGATTGTCCGAAGAGCAATTATTTTGATATTATTTCTATTGCTATTTTGGCTAATATTAGCAAAAAACAGCGGGTAATTAAAGAAAAAGAAAAGGAATAAAAAATGAAACAAGTCCTACGAAAAGAGATAAAAAAATCCATAGATGAAGCAAAAGAGCAAAATAAATCTAAAAATAATCAATAATAACCTAGGGCTTATTAGTAAAAAGTTAAAAAAATATGAAGCGGAGATCTACATCTATTTATTCTAAATCATACTGATCAGATTATGTTAACTGAATGATTAAAATTAAAAACAGGGAGAGTGAAGAAAAAAATATTCCACTCCCCTGCTTTTAAATTAGCACTATTTACATCAACCACTAGAGTAGTAAGCGTAGCGAGCGCCGGGCACAATTAGATTCTTGTGAGCCATTACTTCTAGTTCAGCTAGTCTCTCTCCTAGTGTCAAAATTCCATAAAACATTTCACTTCTCTAGGGTTTTTTAATTTTAATACTATTTTAAATAGATTATCCGTTTTGGGATTATTTCAATTAATCGTGGGGATTAATTAATGCTTTTTCAAAAGAGAGAGTTTTATTTAATTGAAGCATAATAAATCTAACATATTGCTAAATCCAAAACGGCTGTTTTAAAAAACAGGACGACTATTGCCGTCCTGGGTTTAATAAAGAACGTTGTTTTTAGGCTCCCACTATTCTCAGCCACTCCACTGGAATGTGCCGCCCGGTATCCTGTCCTCCTTCGAAAACGTGAACCTGCGAAGCAGTCTTTTCTGCAGGACCAAGGTCGAAGAGCCGACCATCCCGAAGGCGAGCAATGTGGGTTGAGCTGCCCGGACATTCATCACCACCGTCGTAGATCCCTGGTTTACACAAGTGAGTGTAGTCCTCTCCTGGTAAGGGAATCCCAATAACTTTAACTGTACCCTGATTTTTCATGCTAAACTCCTTTTTGTTCAAATCAGTATTTACCCATTTTAAATAAGCTTAGCAGAAGAAGGCAAAAAATGTAAATCCTATATCATGCCATAATATCCCAATATCGTCAACAATCCTTGTATTTTTAGCCATTTTTTATTATGATAGAATAACTAAGCTAGATTAAATCAATGGAAGAAAAACAAGAAAAGTCAGAATATTCTTTGAAAAAAGACCTAATCACGGTTATAATCCTTACTTTAATTTTTTGCGTTGTCTTGGTTGGGTTAAAGATTATTGATAATCAAAGCGGATCAATATCGGAATTGGCTAGTAAAATCATGTCTTATATTGTTAGATAGATTTTACGACCCTCATATTCTTCTAGAATAAGCCCTTTTAGGCTTATATTGTTATTATTAGACAATAATCTGGATTCTCATAATACTATGATTTGGTCGCTTCTAATAGAGGGTGATTGGTGCCATTAATGCACGATACCTGTCCCCTATACTGGACGCTCGTATTTTACCTGCGTCCCTGTAGTTCTCAGTCATTCAACAGGGCAGGCAACGGATACCACCCGCCCGCCCTGCCTGAATCCCTCGTAGTTCAACGGACCCGCCTTCCTTCGCCTGATAGCGAATCCATTGGCGGGCCAGGTAGAACAAAGGATTTTTACGCTTTATATAATGATTTATCCTGAACCAATATTCCCCTTGTAGTTCAACGGATAGAACAAGGGACTCCTAAGCCCTAGATCTAGGTTCAATTCCTGGCAAGGGGACCAATGGTGCGGGGTGAAATTCCTTCCGAAAACACCAATAAACGCAGGTAATAATCTCTTTTTATAGAAATTAGGGAGGAAATTGTATATGTTCCACGTGGAACAATTTAGGGCCCGTAGCTCATCTGGTAGAGCGCTACATTCGCATTGTAGAGGTAAGGGGTTCGAGTCCCCTCGGGTCCACCAAGCAGAAGGAGATTGGTTAGTTATATGTGATCGTGATATTCAAGGATTACTAAGTTAATGTGTAATAGGGACTTTGGTTAATTTGGCTATAATTGCTACAATAGTATTATAGGTTTAAGCTAATGAATTGTTCCACGTGGAACAATTATTCAAAACAGTTAAAATCAATAGGATTTTAAGTAGCCTAAACGAAAGGAGGTGAATATGTATACCATGCAATCTTGGGGCGACACAATTGCTTCCTCTTTTCAGGATCTATGGACCAGATTCATCAATTTTCTACCCAGTCTGCTGGGAGCTTTATTAGTAGTTGTTATTGGCTGGTTAATTGCAGCTGGTATAGGAAAACTGATTACTGAAGTTCTGAAGAAATTATGGCTTGATAAGGCAATCAAAAAAACCAGGATTAATGAATTGTTTGAAAAAGCCGGCGTTCCCTTTAATGTATCGAATGCGATTGGATTCCTGGTAAAGTGGTTTTTGATTCTCGTATCAATTTTAGCCGCTGCTGATATCCTCAACCTAGATCAAGTCACCGCTTTTCTTAACAGAGTGCTACTCTATATTCCAAACGTTGTAATAGCTGTGATTATTCTTTTGTTTGGGGCACTATTTGCCAGTTTCATTGCCCAAATTATAGAAGGGGCAGTAAAAGCAGCAAGGCTAACTACTGGTCATTTTCTGGCCGCGATTGCTAGATGGTCCATAATCATTTTCTCTATTTTGGCTGCCTTGGTTCAGTTGGGGATTGCCGCTTCTTTACTAGAGATCCTTTTTACCGGGCTGGTAGCAATGATTGCTATTGCGGGCGGACTGGCTTTTGGCCTTGGCGGAAGAGGACAGGCAGAAAAGATACTGGGTCAGATCGAAAAGGATTTGAAACACAAAGATCCGTCTTCTTCGGAAAATTAGACGGGGGTAATAAAGTAATTTATACTTCAATTTACTCTAGATTTTGATACCCTTAAGATATATACGTAAAGGGCAGATAAAATATATTATCTGCTTTTTACATACAAAGGATACATATTTAGACTCCTGTACTTAAGTATGTTCTGTGGTACAATAGGGATATGACAAAGTCACTATTGAGGATAGAATTAAGGAATAGAGTAAGGGAATTAAGAAAGCTTGGGAAAACATATTCTGAGATTAAGCTAAAGATTGGTGAATCAATGCCTAAAAGTACCATTTCAAATTGGTGTAAAGGAATAAAACCACCAGCCTTTTATACAAAGAAGATTGAGAGTATCAACCAAGAAAATCTAAAAAAAGCTCGAGAAATCGCGGTTCAAGTCAATAGAATTAGACGTGAGAAATATCTGGCTAATTTGAGGACTAAGAACCTTTATCTTATTAATAAGATAACCAAAGATGTTTCTAAAATAGCGCTTGCAGTGTTGTTTTTGGGAGAAGGATCAAAAAGTGTAAAAGGAACGGTTATCTTTGGAAATTCGGATCCTGCCATTATTCAGCTATTTTTGGGCCTATTAAGGAAATGCTACAAAATCGACGAAAGCAAATTTAGATGCACCGTACAATGTAGAGCTGATCAAGATACAGTAAAACTCGAACAATACTGGTCTAAAATTACTAGAATTTCCCTTAATCAGTTCTACAAAGCAAGAATTGATCCTCGTACCGTCAATCGACCAACGCTTAAACTGGATTACAAAGGGGTATGCCGGATTGATTACTTCTCTGCTGATGTTTATAATGAACTCAAAGTTATTTATCAACTCATCTGTCAGCAGTATGAGGGCCCATAGTAAAGTGGTATTATGCATCCATGGCATGGATGAGTCCGGGGTTCGACTCCCCGTGGGTCCACCAAAGTTTATTTGTAGAGGAATTTGCCTCGCTCGGGGCTTCGCCCCTCGCTTCGGCGGGTAT
>PEXU01000036.1 GCA_002774635.1 Candidatus Kerfeldbacteria bacterium CG08_land_8_20_14_0_20_40_16
CCAGATATTTTGGAATGCAAATTATACGGTTTCACCAACAGGCAATGCGGCTTCATACGGTGCTCTCATCGGATACAAGGTAAAACGCGGGGAACTAATTGGATTCGCCGGCACAGTTCCGGCACCGAATAAGGAGGGCACGCACTCTTTTGCTGATTTCTACTTCTTTGTACCGGATACAACGGTAAATCCGAACATTAAAAATGGAAACAGGTACCTTCACCTGGTTCAGCCTGGCTCGTTCTTTTACTGGAAAAGCTATAGCCCCGACGCAATTTTCCCAAGCGGAGTGCTAGCCTATCCTTTCGAAGCTGATGGCTATCAGCTCCTGGTCGAACAACGTGATACGAGTTTTAAGTACATCTCAGATAAGTAAAATAGCTTTTTTTACTGAATAATAAGTTCTCCTCTCTTTAAAACCCGAGTTTCTTGTAGAACTCAAATGCCCAGAGAAGGGAGCGCTAGATTTTAAGCTTTTTGCATACTTCTAGAAACTTGAGCTTAATATCCTCAAAAGCAAGATGCTCCAAGATTTCATGTTTCGAGAGCCACTTTATTTCTTGTATTTCTGCCAGACATCGAGGCAGCGCAGATTGAATAAGCGTCCCAAGATAATAATGCGTCTTTCCTTTCTTACCGGCACGGTCGACTTTCTCGTTCCCATAGATAAATTCATTTGCGATACCTGTATCGATCAGTTTATATTCTGATTCCTTTAAGCCCAGTTCTTCGAACATCTCTCGTTGTAATCCACTTATTACTGATTTATCACTATTCTCTACTTTACCACCGGCAAAAGTCCAAAATGCGTTTTTGTGCTTCAATAACAGGAACTCGGGTGATCCTTGCAATGTTTTCCTGTATATAATTACCACCACTCCGATAATTGTTTCCATACGTACTATCATTACCCATCTAAGCTGCTCAAATGGCTTCCTCCATTCACGTACAAGAAGTTTCCATTCAGAAATTTATGCGGATCATTAACAAAAATTATTACGGCATCGGCAACATCTTCTGGTGTCGCTACCCGTTTCAATGGATTATTGTCGGCAAATTTCTGCCAAAGTGCATCATCCTTTTCTAGGGGTCCCCAGTTTGCAGTTCTTACTTGTCCAGGCATGATTGCATTAACACGAATTCCATATGGCGGTAAATGAGCGGCCATTGCTTTAACAAAAGAGTTTGTCGCTGCGGTAGCTATCGCATACGATAACACTTCGGGACCAGGTTTCTCATCGGCATTACTCGATATGATAATCATATTTGAATTCTCGCTCTTTATTAAGAGTGGCAGTGCATATTTAGTAGACAGCCATGCCCCGTGAAGTTTGATATCCATTGCTAGTTTCCATTCATCAAAGCTCGAATCTTCCATCTTCTTATCAATACTGAATGCAGCGTTATTAACCAGAACATCTAAGTGTCCAAACTGTTTTTCGACAAGTTTCATTAATTCAGAAACACTATCTTCGTTTGTGACATCGAGTTTCTGTAGAATAGCTCCTCCGCCATTCTTTGTAATTTCATTCACCGTAGCGTGTCCACCAACCTCATCTGTGTGATAGGTAACATAGACAAAGTAGCCCTCTTTTGCCAAACGAATCGCAATAGCCTTGCCAATTCCTTTTGAAGAGCCTGTAACAACTGCGACCAGATTCATAAAAAGCTAAATCAACTAATTATACGTATTGTATATCATCTTCAAATTTCAACCAAATTGCGGTATAATTCGCTACCCCTGTCATAGAAAGGATAACAAAATGTCTGTGACAAAGGTTCTAAGGATGACCATAGGGCTCCTACTCATCGTTGCATTGCTTACCGCTTGTAGCGGAGGTAATGGACAACGAGTTGCCTGCACCTATCAGGTGCAAAATGACGGGAGCACAGACACTGTCATCAGAAACGGAACGACCTGTTCTGCTCACTCGCCATACCCGGCGGGCTGGATAATGGGCGACGAGCTCATTAGGCAGGAGGTCGCTCCCTAGGCTTCAAAACAAAGATTCAAAAGCTTAAGGAAGATGGTGTTGAAGTAATTGACGGCAGAATAGACTTGTTCAAATATAAATGGATGCCCTAACCATTCACCATTTCTGAACAAAGAACCGTGAACGCGGGTTGATTTCGAGTTTCGCCCATATTCCAAACTGTAAATACTTGACAAGTATATCAACTGTGTGTTGTATGTGTAGTATGGCAACTAATACAAAACAGCGTGCCACCCTTTTCCTTCACCCTCATCTACTTACACAGGCTAAGGCACAAGCAATAGTTGACGGAGCAACCTTGACTACATTGGTTGAGTTGGCACTCGTTATGTATCTTCCCAAACGGACCGTAATCAAAAAACCAGAAATTATCACAAAGAAATAAGTTCACAAAAAAGTGGCGGTAATGCATTTATATTTTGTACTTATCAGATTAAAAAATTATTATGGAACAAGTTAAAGAAGTTATCACGACGACGGGCACAAATCACAACACCTCAAATGTTGTGACCGCAGGAGCAAAAGCAACCACAATGCAAACGACTCAATATGTTGTCTATTTTATATTCGGGATATTAGAGGTACTTCTTGCCTTTCGTTTCATCTTAAAACTAACAGGCGCCTCACTTACTAGCAGTTTTGTTAGTGGAATTTATGGAATTACCAGTGTTTTCATTTTACCTTTTGAAGGAATCTTCCCCAGAGCAGTTTCGCAAGGAATAGAAACCGTTGCAGTTTTTGAACCATCAACATTAGTAGCGATTATTGTCTACGCATTGATTGGTTGGGGGATTGTGAAATTGGTAGCTATTCTATCAGGCGAAAAACAGGAACTCGAGTAGTCCTTAGCTTGAATTATATTTTATTGGAGAAAAACATGTCATTTATTTATTGGATTGTATTTGGATTAATCGCTGGAAGTATTGCCGACTTTCTTTCACCAAGCATGTAAGGTGGAATGTTAGGTTCAATTTTTCTTGGTATTATTGGTGCTGTTGTTGGCGGGTACCTCGGCAAGAAATTTTTTGGTGTTGAAGGAGTAACAGGATTTAATGTGAGATCAATCATAGTCGCAGTACTCGGAGCTCTACTTGTACTCTTCGTTTCGCGATTGTTAATGCGAGGTTAGTTGTTAGTAGAAGCAGCATATAGATTCCCCCGTGCTTACGCACCTGCAACTACGTTGCAGGCAGTA
>PEXU01000004.1 GCA_002774635.1 Candidatus Kerfeldbacteria bacterium CG08_land_8_20_14_0_20_40_16
AGCAAACGGAATATCTTGTCGATGAAGGAGTGTATAATTTAGTGCATTCATATTCAATCAAATTGGCTAATAATAATGACTATTCCGGACTTAAAGTAATGCAGAGTATTCCAGAAATTTATGATGAGCTTAATAGGGATATTACCGAAATAGAGAGAAATAATTTACTGCAAACCAAAGCTAAGACTCTATTAAGCAAAAGCGACAATAGTTACAATGCTCAAATTAACGAAATTGAGGCAATTATTTCCTCAATAAGCTTCAAGTAATAATCATATGCCAAATAAGTTGGGGGGTTATCGTATTTCCGTTGAAGCTCATATAATTGCTTTGATTTTTACTTTAATTCTTATTTTCGCTTCTCTCTTTGTACCAGTAAACATAAACAATAAAGAAGAACTTAATGCGGTGCATCTAGATTTACCTTTCCGTTTTATTGTTCAAAACCAAACCTCCTATGATCCGCCCTTTCCGGCGAAAGTAAGATTTTATTCACCTTGGGAAAATCCTCCAGAGGTGAATGGCCTAAATTTATTATTATCGATAGCTGTTGTTTTTATAGTATTGGAGGTAGGGGTATTTACTGTTGAAAAAATAAAAAAACAAAAAATGAGATTCTTTTAGAAAATTATCTCACTAAAAAATTATAAATCTTCTCAAAAAATTCCGGCGTGGAATAATCCACAAAGGGGTTATGATAAGACTTTTCAATCCAGAAAAGTTCTTTTTTTTCTGATCCAATATTATTATAAATGTATTCCGCACTAATCGGAGGAATAACGATATCTTTTTTAGAATGAATAATTAAAGCCGGAATTTTCACGTTCGGAAGTTCTTGGCGAGTAAATTCACTGATAAAACGTATGAAGTCTTGTAAATTATTGTAAGGAATTTTTTGATAGGTGCCAACATGGGAATTTTCGTTCCTGACTTTCATCCACCAGCTTTTTTTGTGGTATTTCTTAATCATTTTGGCGATGGGAATCAAATTGTTTTTCAATCTTTCTCGATAGATTTTAGTGGGAGTTCCCACAGTAACTACTTTTTGAACAGCACTGGGGTAACAATTAATTAAATTGAACGCTAAATTTCCGCCAAAAGAAAAACCCACGATGTGGATTTTGCTGTATTTTTCTTCCATTTTTTTTAAACCCAAACGGGTCGATTCCTGCCAATCACGATAAGTTGTTCTGGCTAATTTATCCAAAGAGGTGCCGTGCCCGGCCAACCGAATAGCGGAGACAGAAATTCCTTTTTCTGCCAGAAATCTGCCAAACTCCTGGAAATAGGCCGGGGTGCCCGTAAAACCGTGAATCAAAAGCACAGCGGCATCTCCCCGACCCTGATAAAAAAAGGGTTGGTGCTCCTCAGCAATATCTTCGAGTTTCTCTTCAAATTTCATTTTTTTATTGACCGCCTATTCCGTTTTGGTTATATTAATAATGTTATGCCAATCTAGTCCCGACGTTCGCTGAAGTCGGGATCCCGGCTTCCGACGTAAAGTCGGAACGTCGGGACTCAATTGGTAGAGCGACGGTATCGCCCGCCTGCCTATCGCCTAGCGCCGATATAGCTCAACGGTAGAGCAATCCCTTCGTAAGGGAAAGGTTGCCCGTTCAAATCGGGCTATCGGCTCCAGGCACTGGGCGGGCCCGTCCATCCCGCGAATGCGGGATGATCGGGCGGGCAGGTAAACCGTAGGTTGTCCCGCGAGATGCGGGACGGGTCGGCTCCAAGCTATGATATACAAGTAAAGCAGATGTCGTGTGGTTTTCCGCCATCCCGCGGACGCGGGACGGACCCCGCTATGCGGGGGAATCCCACCATCGGCTCCATGTTTAGAGTTTATCCCCTCCTTTTTCTTTAAGGAGGTTTTATATTTTCACTAAACGAAATATTTGAGCGTTTTCTAATTCACCTCCTAGCCATTCATCAAAAGCAGGATATCGAATAAGGATGTGCCGAGTATGCACTACCTCTTTATCATTTCCTGCTTCATCTTTTTGAATAACTTTCTCTTCCACTTTTATAATATGATAGCCATAGTCTGTTTTTATCAAGTCACTAACCTCTCCATTATTCAAGGCAAAAGCGGCTTCTTCAAATTCCGACACCATTTCTCCCCGGCCAAAATAACCTAAATCTCCTCCGTTGCTGCTTGTGGAACTATCCTCACTGTATTGCTGGGCTAGATCCTCAAAACTTTGCTCTCCGGCTTTCACTTTGTCTAAAACTTCTTGTGCTTTTGCTTTGGTTTGAGCATCAATATCAGCTTCACTATTAATTTCTTTTTCTAGATTTCTTCTTAGAATAAAAGGGTAGAGCACTTTGCTTTTGAACTGATCAACATTCCACTGATAAAGCTCCTGCAGTGTTTGCTCTAAAGTTTCCTGCGATCCGGCCTGCTGAATAATTAATTGAAATTCTTGATCTATTTCTTCCTGGGTGGCGGTAACGTTTTTTTGTTTGGCTAATTGAATCACTAATTCATCCTCAATTAGGCGGTTAAGAACAGTATCCTTTAATTCCGTTTCCGTTTGGGTAGGCGCATCATTCGGATAAAGTTCCTGTTGTTTTTGATAAAAAAAGCGCAGCGTATCTAGATCGGCACGAAAGTCGGAATACTTTACAATTTGCCAATTCACTAAAGCAACGGGATAGGGAATTACTTTAATAATCGCATTGGTGTATTTGTCATTCCAATCATAACGGTATAGACCAACTCCTATTGTTGTTAGAGCGCCAATTATTACAATTAAGACAAGGATAATAATCCACGTAATTACTTTCTTTTTCCCTTTTTTGCTGGCGGTTGATTTCTCTTTGATATCAGAATCGGTCTGTTTTTTAGCAAAGATCTTTTCTTCTTTACTTTTTTGCTCCTCGCTTTTTCGAACAGAACCACTTTTTAATGACTTCGATTTTGGATCTTGGGACGCTTCTTTTGTCTTAGAAGAAACGTCGTTTTTATTGGTTTCTTGATTCATATTTTATTGACTAAAGAAATAATTCCACCATCTTTGGGGATTCGACATTTCCTCAAGATTGGCAGGGGTATTAATTGTTCCTTCTTCTGGCTGCTGTTCGGGAACATCAGGAATCACGACTACTTTTTCTCCTGGTTTAGCCATACCCAGTTTTGTCCGGGCTTCTTTTTCTTGAAAATCTTCGGTGTTGACGTATTGAATTAAATCGGCCAGCTCAGCATTCCTTTTTTCTAAATCTTCCACATCCTTCTTTAATTGATTGATTTCCCGATTAACAGCGTACCTCCGGACCACTTCTTTACTTAAGGCTATGGAAACAAGAACCAGCATTGCTACTCCCCCAATCAGAAAAAGGCGGGAGCGAAGAATTCTGGTGAAGTTAAACTTCTGATTATATTTAGAGGGCATTTTATTTATTTTTAGCTGGCGGAGAATCGTCTTTTGATTCTTCTGGAATGTCTTTTTTCTTTATAAAGGTGTTGAATTTTTCTTCTCCCATTTTTTCTTTGGCTTTTTCCAAAATATCAATTAGTTCCCGGGCGGATAGTTCTTCGGCATCTTTGTTTAGCCCTTTTTTTTGAATTTCGGTAATGAGCTCCTGTATTTTTTCAGGCTCAAAAATATTCCTTATTTCTAAATTAGCGTTAGTTCCTGCGGTCTGAATTATAATTGTACCATAATTCAAAACAGTTGAAAAGATTCCCTTTTTTTTAAAACTGACGTCTTGAATTTTTTCGTAGATGCTTTCCGAAACTGTTTTTTCGAATAATCCCCTTTGGTCAAAGTCAATGATCCGCTGACTGGTTATGACGAAAGCGTTAAAATACCAAATAAATAAGAAACGGGCTCCGGCTCCTAAACCAAACAAAAGCAATAGAAAAAAAAGCAATACGCCCCAGAATCCCCTTTGAAAAAGCGGGAAAAGAAGAAAAAAGGGCAAAATGATGAAAAATAAGGAAACCAGAATTGACCAGAGATGGCTAAGTAGGTAGGAACGGATTATCTTGATTACCTCTTCCCTTTCTTTCAAATGTTTTGTAAAATAATTATTGGACATAGCTAATAATTGATTATCGCATAAAACAAATGATTAGAAAGCGACGTCGGTTATTTAGAGTTATTTGGATAGTCATTTCAATGATTGCCGGATTAGGAATGATTTTCTTTTTAATCTATCCCCTATTTTATTAGAAAAATTATTTTCCTTTTAAGACTGACAGGTAGGCATGAGAGGGAATTTCCACTTTACCTTGGGAACGCATCCGTTTCTTTCCCTTTTTTTGTTTTTCCAAAAGCTTTCTCTTGCGGGTAACATCGCCTCCGTACAATTTGGCGGTAACATCTTTCCGCATGGGGGCGATTCTTTCTGAAGCGATTATTTTCCCGCCACCTAAGCTAGCGCCCGCTTGCTTTTGATATCCCAAGACGGCTTGAATCCGAACTTCAAATAGTTGAGGCGGAATGGCTTCTTTTAAGGTCTGAACTATTCGCCGGGCAGTCTCGTAAGCGGAATCTTCATAAACAAAAGTAGCCAGCGCCTCCATTTGTTCCCCGGCCACCAAGATATCCAGCCGGCGGATCTTAGTCTCTTTCATTCCGGAAAAATCGTAATTTAAAGAAGCGTATCCGGAAGTAACGCTTTTTAGTTTATCATAAAAATCCACAATCAGAGAAGTAAGCGGCAGTTCAAAGTGCAAAATAACCCGGTTTTGCTCTAAATATTCGGTGGTAAGGTATTCCCCCATGCGCTGCAGCACCAGTTCCATAACCACGCCCTGAAAATTAGCCGGGGCAATAACATCTACTTTCATCCACGGTTCTTGGATATTTTCGATTGTGCCTTCTTCTGGAAAATCGCTAGGATTATTAATCACCATTTCTTTGCCGCTTTTAAGCCGAATCCGATAAGCCACCGAGGGAACGGTTACCACTACTTCCAAATCATATTCCCGTTTTAATCTTTCCTGAACAATATCTAAATGAAGAATTCCTAAAAAGCCGCAGCGAAAACCTATTCCTAGGCCAGAAGATTTTTCCGGAACAAAGGTAAAGGCAGAATCATTTAAATGCAGTTTCTCTAAAGCCTCTCTTAAGCGGGTACTGTCCTCTCCTTCTCTAGGGAAAAAACCGGCATAGACCATTGGCTTCACTTCTTGGTATCCCGGAAGCGGTTCAACTTTTTCCTTTTCTAATTCTAAAACAACGGTGTCCCCCACCCGGCAGTCCTTTACTGTCTTCAAACCGGAAATTAAATAACCAATCTCCCCTTCAGAGAGCCTAGAAACCGGCTGTAACTGCGGCTTTAGATAACCAATGGCAAGCGCCGTAGCATCTTTGCCAGTGGCAATAAAATGAATTGAGTCATTTTTTTCTAAACTGCCTTCTAAAATTCTAACTAAAGCTACTACTCCCTGATATTCGTCAAAATAAGAGTCGAAAATCAGGGCTTTTAATCTTCCGTTTCCCGCGCTTTGAGGAGCAGGGATATCAGTAATTATTTTTTGAATTATCTTTTCTACCCCTTGCCCGGTTTTGGCTGATGCCAGAATTATTTCTTCGGATTTAACCCCTAAAAGATTAGCTAGCTCTTGAGCAACTTTATCGGGCTCGGCATTAGGGAGATCAATTTTGTTAATAATCGGAATAATTACCAGATTCTGGGCTAGGGCCTGGTACAAATTAGCCAAGGTCTGGGCTTGAATGCCCTGAGTGGCATCGACCAATAAAAGCGCCCCTTCCACTGCGGAAAGCGAACGAGAAACTTCGTAGCTGAAATCAACGTGGCCCGGGGTATCAATCAGATTGAGAATATATTTTTCGTCACCCTGCTGATATTCCATGCAGACCGGCTGTAGTTTAATGGTGATCCCCCGCTCCCTTTCTAAATCCATCTGGTCTAAAAGCTGATCCCGCATCTTTCTTTTTTCCACGGTACCGGTAAATTCCAAAAGCCGATCGGCCAAGGTTGATTTACCATGATCGATATGGGCGATAATGCAGAAATTGCGAATTTGTTGGTTCATAAGAAATAGGATACTTTAGCAAGTCTTGCCCCGTCGAATGACGGGGTGATCGATATGGGCAATTATACAGAAGTTGCGAATTTGAGTTTTCGTGTCTTTATTAAAGCAGTAAAAATAGAATTAACCAGCTTTATTCCATAATTGATTCTTAGCTTTTTTAAGCATCCGAACCATGGTGGCCACTTCTTCAAACCGGAAAAGAGCCGCTAATAAAAGGTAAACCGTCAGGCCGCCCAATATACTACCGGCCGTCTGCGAAAATACTCCCACAAAAGTCTGCATATTAACCTGGGGAGCAATTAAATATTTTAATCCTTGAATTACTAAACCCATCAACAGGGATAAAAAAATAATTTTAAGGGTGGAGTTAATGATTCTCTGATCATCCAGCTCTCCGATCTCAATCCTTAGCATTATCAACAACAGAATCATATTCACAAAGCTGGCTAAGGAGAAAGCAAGCGCTAGGCCATAAACTCCCCAAAAGTGGACAAAAATCAGTGATCCAATAACATTAGCGATCATGGAAATAACGCTAATAATAACGGGCGTTTTGGTGTTTTGAAAAGCATAAAAAGCTCGAGCCAGCACCGGAATTAAGCTTTGGGCAAAAAGAGAGAGGGAGAAAAACCCTAAAGTCTGAGCGGTAAGAATGGTATCCTCCCAGTTAAAATTGCCTGCTCCTAAAACCAGCCGGACAATCTGAGCTCGCAATAGCAGAATGATCAGACTGGCAGGAATGATTAGAAATAAAATTCGGCGAAAAGTCTGAGAAAAATGGAGAATGAATTTTTCTTTATTTTTTTCGGTAAAGGCTTGGCTGAACACCGGAAAAGCGGAAAGTGCCAGGGAAACGCCGAACACGCTAATCGGGAAATACTGGAGATTATTCGCTAAATTAAAAACTGCCACGCTTCCTACCGCTAAAGTAGAAGCAATAGCGGTAATCACCACTTGATTGATTTGAGTAACTCCTAAGCCGAGTGCCCGAGGCAACATCAATTTACCAATTTTCTTCACTCCGGCTAAGCTCCAATCAACCAGAATCCGATATCGAAAGCCGGCTTTGACCACCGACGGAATTTGAACCACAAGATGCAGAAAAGCTCCTGCTACCACTCCATAGGCCAGGCCACTTGTTCCAAAACGGGGCACCAGAGCAATGATTCCGAAAATTATTCCCAAATTGTACATAATGGGAGCGAGCGAAAAAGCGATAAACCTTCGGAAGGAATGCAAAATTCCCGAAACGATATTACTCACTCCAAAGAATAATATTCCTAAATACATTATTTTGACCAGCTGAGCGGTCATTTCCCTTTTTTCTTCATTGAAACCAACCGCTACTAACGGTACCAGCAAATCAGTGAAGAAAAATACAACTATCCCAATCGCCAGCAAAGCTAAAAGAATAATATTCAGCAAGGAATTGGCAATTTTAAAACTCTCCTCTTTACTCTTATTCCAGTATTCCAAAAACACCGGAACAAAAGCGGAGGAAAGAGCGCCCAGGACAATGATATTAAAAACAAAATCGGGAATCTTAAAAGCGGCATAGTAGACATCTAAAGTGTTTCCGGCTCCAAAGGTAGATGCTAAAAGCCGCTCTCTTAGCAAGCCAAGTAGCCGGCTTAAGACTTGAGCGGTTCCGATAATAATGGCGCCACCCATGATGGTGGTCGATAGTTTGCGACGAATCTCTTGAAACATACAATTTCCGTTATTTTATCACGATTTTGGCATAAATAAAAGAAAGCGATAAACTAGCGCATCGCTTTCTTTCTTTTTTAAGATAATCCTCTCCTCTTTTTGTTTTTCTTGCTTAGAAGCACTGTGCTGCTGGCAATGGAATAGCATAGGATTATACGAACTTTAGAATGAGAATTATCCCGCTGACGCGGGATAGAGGAGAGAGTTTTTCATTCTGAGGTCCGATCTATGCCTTGATATCCATCCACCAACAGCACACTGCTTCCAACACTATTAATATAATTTTATCTGCTGAATTGTCAAATTACCTTTTTAACAGAAAGAATTGGAGCGAAGAGATTTGATAAGGAATAATTATTTAAGCTCCGCTACAATTTTCTCCTTTAAAATTTAATATCAAAGAAAGAACTGAAGGTGAATTGCAGGCCTTCCGATTCGCCAAATTCACCTCCATTTCTCTCCTTGAAACTATTCTTCCATCAGAAATATCCTTAATTTTCAAAAAGCTTTTTTAATCAATTGATCCGTCAAAGGCGGACATGTCTTTCTTTAAAAAAAGATAGGAAGGGAACCGCAAGCAATGGAAACGAACTGATGGATTAATATTACTTGCGGTTCCCCCATGGTTTGTGCGGCTGGGAGGTAGGAAATAAGGTAGGATTTTAAGGAGAGATTTGGAGGCGTCCCGCTCAAGCGAGATGTTATGTGACTTAATCAAGTAAAACTTGATATCACATTAACAGCAAGTAAATAGAGTAAGGTTCTAGTTTGCACCAGATCCTACATCCTTTATACTGTTAGTCGAGCTGAGCTCGACTCCTCCTCCAAACTTCTCCTTAAAACCGATTGATAAGGTACCTTTCCCTATTTCAGCAAATCGAGCTCTTGGGCGAAGTCTCGAGTCCCGCGCCTGCGGGACGAGGGAACCAGGTTATTTCTCAACTCAGCCCTGTTTCAGCAGGCATAGACATTAGCCGATACCCGCTGGAATAGAGGGGCGAAAATCACATAGATTTTTCGCCCGGAATTTGTGGCTGGTAGAGGAGTCGAACCTCGTCAAGTTAGTTTCCTAACTCCGTCCACTATGCCGCGAGAGGCATAGTTTCCTAGGGAATGGTTACCCTCCATATTGCCGTCTGGGACCAGCCAAACTTTTAAGGTACTATACCCCTATCTTAACAAACATCTTATCTTTGATTATTTACTAAGATAGAGGGGCGAAAAGACAGAGTCAAATTCGCCCTGCTAAAAGTACTAACAGCAAATGCTTTCAACATTCCAAGGAGGTACTGACCATTTGGATTTCAATCATCTTCTTTTTAGAAATCCTTCCTCGCCCTGAACACCATAACCACACATACTATGGCCACGACGGTATTAGCTACCGCCACGATTCTGTTAAAAGCTCCCGTTTGAAAGGACCACGCCACCACTTCGTTCAATAGTGAAGTGGCTAGCCAAATTACCATTGCGATACGCGCTTTCTTATAGATGTAGTACAATTTCATGTTTTCTCCAGTTTATGTTTCTGTTTGTCTTTTCAAAGAAAGAATTGGAGGCGATGATGGCCAAAGCTTATTGTTAAAAACAATGCTTATTAGACCTGGAAACATTCCGGTCAGGAAGTTTCCAGCCGAGGCCGGAAACTTCCTGGGAGACATTCCTTTTCTCTCTCCTCCAAATCTTTCTTGGAAAGACTTTTTTTAAGGAACTTTTACTAAGAAAGAATTGGAGGCGGATTGAGGCAAGGGCCCTAATTTTAATTTAAGAAGCTGTGACCTCCTCTTCACTAAACTTTGTGGATCTTTGTCCAAAAGTTTAGTCCTCCTCCAAATCTTTCCCAGTGAAGATATTGCAACGTACTTTTTTCGAGCAATTAAAACGGGCTCTCACACTTTTTGGAGAGAGCCCGTTTATTGCTCAATAATTTATTAACACTAATAACTTTGATTCTCTCTCCCCGATAGACTTTTTAAGGACATTTTGATTTTTAACCTAGCAGTATATACCAGGCGAAAAATTTTGTCAAGACTATCGGGCTCATAAAACAATAAAATTGGCTAATCTTAGCCAATTTATTAGTCGCGTACCTGTTTAATTTATACTTAAATACTCCCCCTTGTAAGGCGAGGCTTTTAGCCTTGTCTAGTCTAAACAAGCGACCCTAAAAGAGTCACATTACAAGCGGAATTACTCCTATTTCTCTAAAACAAATCCTAAGTAATGATCAGTATCTAACATGGTAGTAATCTCTCCTTGGCCTTTGGTAAATTTAAACGAGTCAGCTGGGGGATACTGCCATAATATTTGATAATTGGAATGATAAGTGATTTGCGAGGTAAAAATTGATCCTTTGGTACCAGGTTGTTTTTGGACAAAAAGGCTGTAGGAAGCAGACCTTTCGAATAATCCTTCTGGTTTGATTTTAAACGGCAGACGATAAGTCACCGAAACCTGCGAGCTTTTGCCCGGCTCGGTTACTACCCAGTTGCCAAACACCGTCTTGCCAAACTCTTCACTGATGCGGGTATCCGAATTCTCGTCAATCATTACGTTTTGTTCAATTCTTTTAAGATCTTCATCTTCGAGGTATCCCTCGTTGGGATAAATGAACAATTTTGGATCAATCCGATCAAATCCTTTGGCTTCAATTAATTGAGACCCTTGAGGAACGTAAAAACGCATAAAATCAGTATTGTTAATTCCGGAAAAAGCATCCCCTTCTTTTCCTTTGTGGGTGCGGGTAACCGTAACGGTGGCGGTGGCGGTTCCGTCTTCTGAAATATTGATCTGGTGGTCAATCTTTTCTTCCATCATTAGATCAGTTTTACCGCCACTGATATTGGTATTGATAACGCTAAGATAATCTTTAGGAACCATTTTTATCTCCCCTCCCCAGCCCTGATTGACAATAACATTCTCCAGTTCCGGATCATTAAAATAGAAAAGCAAGAATTTTTCTTTCAGTAAATTATTAAGGATAGCTAAAGCCTGAAGTTGCTTTGTTTGTTCCAAACCAAGAATTTTATTAAATACCAAGGGAGTTAACTCCGAAATAATTTTTTTTGATTCTTTTGTTTCCTCATATTTTTTTTCTGCTTCCTGCTGTAAGATTTCGCGAAAATTGTCTTTGGTGATTACTTCTCCGTATTTTTCCGTCAGATCAATCGGCCCCGATAATTCTAGAAGTGATTCGATTACATCCGGCGTTAAGGCCATTACTCCGTCAACGGAAGGACCGCCGCTTTGATTAAAAAACCAAATCAACTTCTGAGCGCTGCTTGGAAAATCAGGAAACCAATTGGCATCTTGGAAATACCAATGAGGATTAACCAGGTGCAATGGCTTCGGAGAAATAACGCGTTCTTTTAACCAACCATTCAAATCATACGATCCCCCGCCGGGAATCTCTAACTCTTTCATTACTCCTTCCTCTAAAGTAACCAAGGCAAAGCTGCCAATAAAACCGCCGGTTGGTCTTAATTCGGCATTGTTTTGAAAGACCACTAGATAGCGCTTTCCGCTGCCGTGTCCCAAAACTTGCAAAAGAAGATCAGAAAGATCTAGTGATTCTTTTAAGGTTTTGTTTAAAGTGGGAAGATTGTCTTTAATGACTACGAACTGAGCTTGATACTCTTCCGGCAATATCTTCGGCGATACCTTCTCAAGATAATGTTCCGCTCTTTCTAGTTCTGAAATGGCCGGCCTTAAATTGGTATTAGCTAAAAGAAGAGCAGTAGCGAAATTAAATTGGATGTTAATACTTTCTTTACTACTTTCCGAAAAAGTAACTAGGGGGGCAAAGGCCTTGGCGACGTATTGTCCAGCAGTAGAGATTGCCTCTCCCGCTTTTAATAGGCTTTCGGCGGCAGCCACCTCCCCTCCTTTTACGGGAACCAGCTTGAGCACTCCGGAAACGGTTTGGAGCATTTCTTGCGCCTCCGTAAAATAGCCAAGGGCGGAATCAAATTCGGTAGAGGCAGAACCAAAGTCTAAATCAGCAAAAGCCTGCCCAGCCCGACTAAGGTGATTATAGGCTTCCCAAGAAACTCCCAGTACCCTTCCTTTTAATTCATCCACCTTATGATAAGAAGCTAAGACATAGATCGGCAGGATAATAGCGACAGCCACAATTAAAAATCCCGCTAAGGCTTTAGGGTTTACTGCTGGAAATTTTCGAAAGGGATTAGTAAATACTTTTTTCCGAAAAGAAATGGGCGGAATTATCTTCTTTTCCTTTACCAGGAACGAGGATATCTTATTATTAGCTGGCTGTTTCTTCTTTTGTTTTCTAAGACGGCTAAATAACCCCTTTTTTTCTGCGGCGGATTCCTGTTTCTCTTTTTTCTCTTCTCTTGCCGCCACTATTTTTTTCAAATCCAACACATTATCAGGCGGAATAATAAAATCGGCTTGCTGCCTGAATTTCAGGTGGTGCTTTTTTTTGTCGGCAATACGCTTAGCCATAATTTAGGTTAGTTTTTGAAGATAGATCGAATGAGTCCGCTCTACCATTTTTCCCCAGCTGAATTTCTTTACATGCTCTAATCCTTTGGCTTTTAACTGATTTCTAAGCTTTTCATCAACTACCAGTCTTTTAACTACTCTCACTATATCATCAATTTTAGTAGGATCAAAGTATTCCGCCGCATCCTGCAGAATTTCTGGTAGACAAGGTGCTTTTGAAGAAGCAACCGGTAAACCATAACTCATTGCTTCTAAGGGCGGTAACCCAAAACCCTCGATCGAGGAGGGAAAAACGTATAATAGGGCATTTCGATAATAAAGGGGCAATTCTCGATCTTCGACAAAACCGGTAAAGATAACGTCTTCTGCTAGGTTCATCTCTTTTGCTTTCGCTTGAAGCCGTTTAGAAAAATAATCCTCTTTACCAACCAAAACCAATTGGATATTCAACTTTTCTTCTTTAATCAGTTTCTGAAAAGCGGCTAGCATTTTTTCTAAATTCTTGTGAGGATAAGTATTACCCACGTAAAGTAAAAAGGGCTTGGTAATTTTAAACCTGCGAGCTAATTCCTCAAAAGAAGCAGTAATTGCGAGAGGAAGATCGCAAGCCTCGTAAGTTACCGCCACTTTTTCATCAGGGAGTTTAAAATGCCTTATAATCTCCTGCTTCGAAAACTTAGAAACCGTAATTATTTTTTTTGCCCTTTTAGCTGCAAACCAAATTACTATCCGATAACCAAACTGCTTTATCTTATAAAGCAACGGTCCGAGAGTAGTGGCTCTTCTGGTAGGAAAGTGAGTGATGATTAAATCATGGATCGTAACAATAAACTTGCCCCAATAAAAAATAGGAACGTTAAAATGAGGAAAATGCATCAGATCTACTTGCGTTTTGGAAATCTTTATCGGCATGAAAATCTGCTCGGCAAGAGAATACCAGCGATAATCAGCCAATACTTTGATAAAATTGGGGCTTTTGGGCTTAAAACTATCCCAGTTGTCTTTTTTTAGAAAAATAAGATAGGTGTTTTCCTGATCGATCTCCTGAAGATAATCAACCAGCTTCTGGGTGTATCGCCCTGGCCCGGTGCGAGTCGGCCCGTAAAATCGGGCATCAATTCCTATCCGCATAATATAGATATTAGGTAATTAGCTTTTTAGCTTCTTAGGTTTTATAGTTTCATGGTTCCATTATTTCATTGTTGGTTTTAGTATAGCCATGAAACAATGAAACAATCTTTTTTTCCGCTTAAAACCTTGCTCATTCTGACAATTCCGTTACTGGTTATTTATCATCAACAAGGCTTTCAAAAAGATCTAGAGTTGCTTGAGCGGTTTCTCGCCAGGAGTATTTCTGAACTTGTTTTAATCCTTTTGCTACCAACCTTTTTGAAAACTCCGAGTTGGAAAGCACTTGATAAATCGCTTCCGTCAATTCTTCAATATTATGAGGATCAATTAGGATTGCTGCTTCTTCGCAGATCTCAGAAAGAGAAGAAGAATAACTGGCAATTACCGGCGTCGAGGCGGCCATGGCTTCGAGGGGAGGGAATCCGAATCCCTCATAAAAAGAGGGGTAAACAAAGAGACTGGCTAAATTATAGAAATAAGGCTTTTCTTGATTAGAGACATATCCGATGAAATGAACCTGTTCTTTAAACTGGGAATTATTGATTAGAAACCGAAAACCATTAATTTTTTCACGGTACCCTCCTACGATTACCAGATGGTAACCGCTGTCCGAGCGCTGTTTAAATAATTTAAAGGAAGAGATTAGGCTATCAATGTTTTTGCGCGGTTCGATAGCAGAAAGACTCAAAATAAATTTTTCAGGCAATTGATATTTCTTTTTTACTTTAGCTTGGGTAATTAAATCAAGGCTCTGATAATTTTCGGGATTAATCCCGGAGTAGATAATTTTAACTTTTTCAGGGGGCGCCTCTAGAAGATTAATAATGTCATTTCTGGTACTCTCCGATACTGCGATTACTTGATCAAAATCTTGAATAATCTTTTTGGGATTGACTGCCTTATGCCACCAACGGCCTTTAACCGAATAGAATTGGGGATAAAGCAAAAAAGAAAGATCATGGAGAGTGATTACCTTTTTGATTTTTCTAGAAAGAGCAAGAAATATCAAATTGGGAATAAAAAAAAGATCAACCCCTCCAATTAATCTGTCTATTTTTGGAAAACAGAGATAATTTAAGGAAGAATTGAAAATCTTATTGGGGAAGTGGAACGATTTAATTGAAAAATTGGGAGCAGAGAATTTCTTTTTAAAAACAGAGTCAATTTCTTTCTGAAAAACATTATAAAAGAGAAAATAATCATTAACCGTATCTATTTTTGCCAGATTAATCAGTAACTGTTCGGTATAAGTAGCCACTCCTCCGGTTTCCTGATCAAGCAAGGACCTAATATCAACTCCGATACGCATAATGGTTAGGAAATATTTTCTGAATGGATGTTGACTTTAGATTGAGTGGGAGGTCTAAAATAGCGGTAAAGGTAAACCAAGATGATGCTTGTTGTCAACCCCACCACAAATCCAATAACAGTTATTAAAGCAATATTTGTCCTATTTTTTACAATAACCGGCTTTTCCCCCGTTATTTCAAACACCGCTTTGTTGTCTGCTGTTTGGTTAAGGGTAGCAGCTTTTTCCTCCATTACTTCAGCAATGGTCCTCGCTATTGTCTGAGCAGTTTCTTCATTTTTTTCGGTAAATCGTACTACAATGTTCTGAGCAGAATATTTTTTTGTTTTAAAACGATTAACAAACCGCTCCAAACTGCCGATTTGGGGGTCAATGCCTGCTCGATCGTAAATATCTAATAAGACCGAAGGGGTCAGAAACCAGCTGATCACGGTCTGGGAAAAGAGATCCGCCGCCTGAATTCCAAAATAGCTGTCATCATAGTAAATAGTTTCCACCTTGTTAATTCGTTTTACGGCGAACGAGATCGAGGCAGAATAAGCTACTGGCCGTAAATAGGAGAACAAAAAAGCGGCCAAAGTAATCAGTAAAGTAAAGACGATAATAAATCTTTTTCCCCTTTTTAAAATTGAGATGTGGTTAGAAAGTTCCATATTTTCCTTATTAACTATAAAATAGTTTTTAAAATACTAGTTAATGTCGGCCTGAAATTTACTCCAGCTTTGAGCGATGTACTCTTTTATCTTATCTTTAAAAATAGTTGTGTCAAATTGCCGGACATGCTTTTTGATTTCTTCGGAATCAAAATTCTCCGGTTTAAAATGAATCACCGCGTCGGCCAGCGCTTCCCAATTTTGATCATTAAAGAACACCCCCGTCTGATTGGGAATTACTATTTCCTCTGCCCCACCCTTCTTATAAGCGATTACTGGTCTTCCGAAAACCATTGATTCAATCATAACAATGCCAAAATCTTCCACTTGGGGATTAATAAAAGCAATTGCTTCGCTGAACAGTTTTGCTTTTTCCTCTTCGGATACCCGGCCTAGAAATTCTATATTGGAACGCGCAATTTTTTTCAGTTTATGATAGGCGGGGCCCACGCCGAATATTTTTAGAGGAATCCCTAAGCGATTGAAAGCCATCACTCCTAGATCGAATCTTTTATATGACACCAAACGCCCACCCATTAAATAATAATTTCCGACTTTGGGATTTATCTGGAATCTTTTTGTCTCTACCGGCGGGTAGATGATGTCACTATCACGGTTATAATATTTCTTGATTCTCTGCTGGACTATTTTAGAATTGGCAATAAACTGATCTACCCGATCCGCTGCTAGACGATCCCAGATTCTTATTCGATTAAGAATTAAAGGAACCGCTTTTCGAATCAATGGACCGTAAGCCAGTTCTTCAACATAACTATGGGTGTCGCTCCACAAAAAGCGAGTAGGGGTATGGCAATAGCAAATATGTAAAGCGTCGGGTCGGGTAATTATCCCTTTAGCAAAGGAAGAAGTGCTAGAGAGTATTAAATCATAGTCCATTAAGTCGTAGCGTTCCACTGCCGAGGGCATTAAGGGCAAAAACCACTGATATTTTTTAACTCCCCAAGGAAGTTTTTGGATAAAGGAGGTGCGGATATCTTTTTTTAAAAAAGCTTCGTTTGTCTGTGCTGGATTATAAACTAAAACATAAATCGGCGCTTCGGGATAAATTTCTTGGAAGGCTTTTAATACTTTTTCTGCTCCTCCGTCTTGAGCGAGATGATCGTGTACTAAGGCAACTTTCATAAAAATTAAAATCTTTCTTTGCTTAAGGGGCCCCTCTTCTTGACACTAAGGCAAAGGGAGTTCGGAAAATTAATTGTAAATCAAGCAATAAAGACCAGTTTTCAATATAGTAGACGTCCAGCGTTGCTTCTTCTTCAAAATTCAAATCTGACCTTCCTGAAACTTGAGCCATCCCGGTCATCCCCGGTTTGATGGTTAAAAGCTTCTTATGATCCTTCTGATACCGAGAAACTTCCTCCGGCTCATGTGGCCGGGGACCAACGACACTCATATCTCCTTTAATCACATTAAAAAATTGAGGGATTTCGTCAATGCTGGTTTTACGAAGAAATTTTCCAAAGCGGGTGATTCTGGGATCATTCTTCATTTTAAAAAGGGGGCCATCGGAACGTTCATTATAAGCAATTAGGTCTTTTTTCATCGCGTGCGCTCCTTCAATCATGGAACGAAACTTAAAAAACAGGAACTTTCTGCCTTTCTGGCCAACTCTTTCTAGTTTAACAAACACTGGTCCGGCCGAATCAAGTTTGATAATAACAGCAATAATGATGATAAAGGGTATTAAGATAATTAAGATAAATACGGAAAAAATAATATCAAATGCTCTTTTAAAAATTTTTCCCCACCCATCAAGGGGAGTTTTTTTCATTTCGATAACCGGAATTCCGGCTAAAGGAGCGATTGCGATATTAGTGACTGAGGTTTCAAATAAATTAGCAACGTATTTAAAAGTAATGTGGTACTCATTACAGATATCAATTATTTTAAGTACCAGCTCTTTTTGGATATTAGGATCCGCTTGAATAACTTCGTCAATATTGGAATCTTTCAAACTCTCTTTCAGTTTTTGAATTTCGCTTTCGTTGACCTCTTTAAGCTGACCAACAATTTTATATCCCAGACCGGGATTATCATTGAGCTCATTGACTATTCGCCCGGTGGTGGCATCTTTTCCAACCACAAATACTCTATGGATTCCAATTCCCTTTTTCAGGAAATGTCTCTGAATGGAGCGAATAATGAACCGTTCGATACTGATAAAAATGATGCTTAATAACCAGCCGGAGATAATAATGAAACGAGAGGAAAATAACTCTCGCTGAAAAAAGATAAAGACGATAATGATTAAAACGGCGGTGGAACAGGCCAGAAATATCTTAGCTAACTCCTCAACCATTCGCCGAGTAGTTTTGATGTTATATAATCCGCTCAACGCAAAAACAAAAATCCAAATAGAACTGGCGATCAATAGAATGGGAAGGAAATTTCTGAAGGATAATTCATAAATCACCGGCCGGATATCAGTTAAAAAAGTTCCGAAACGCAAACCATGTGCTACTAATCCAGCTAAAAAAACAACCAAATAATCCAGAGGTACCAATATGGCGCTAAAAGTTAGTTCTGATTTATTCATGTTAGGCATTATAGTTAAATAGAGGTTAAAAAAAACCTCTATTTTGTGCCTTGAGTTTAGTCTATAAGCCGAATTCTGTCCCCCCACACCATTTGTCGTAATGATTTTTGTAAGTCCTAGTGCGATTAGCTAAATTTGATTCCATTGTTCAAACTAACCAACCTATTTCGACAGATGGTGTGGGGGTGATGATTATCTATCTTGTCCCGCAGACGCGGGATCTAGCAATCAACCCATCCCGCGTTTGCGGGATCTATTTGATCTTGCACCGGATAGGGTTTTTCACTCCGCACTGTTACCAATGTAGAGAGAGGATTCTTAGGCCCTCACTTTTCACCCTTGTCCCGCTGATGCGGGACGGTATTGTCTCTGTGACACTTTCCCTAGATTTCAAGATATTTAAAAACCTATAGGTACTTTTAAAGATCTTTCCATCCGGCCCGAGTTACAGGCTATCCATTCGACTCGGTCCCGCTTTCGCGTGACCTCGCTCAGGACAAGTCCCCTTTCTAGAGGGCCTGCCCCGAGCGAGCCCCCGATAGGGGGTAAGTCGAGGGGTGTTCGGACTTTCCTCCCCTTCGACTCACTCCTCACTGCGTTCGTCGTTCGCTCAGGGCGACGCCCATTTGCGGGCTTGTCCTGAGCGAGCTTGACACGTAGTGACAAGCGAGTCGAAGGAGTAATCATCCGACTAAACTTAAGGCAACTATATCGTAATATAAATCCAAAAATTGTCAACCAGGGCAGTTCTAAAAAACTGCCACCGGTCAACCACTTAAGAAAGGCTAAATAGATGGATTAATAGACTATTTTAACGCCACTAGCCTTTGGTATATCTATCCAAACACAAATTAACTTGGTTATCTATTAATCTATTTTTCATGGCGAGGAAAGTATAGTGGATTGATTAAAATTTTGCTCTAAGAGAATGAAAAAATCCACTCAAATAGTATTTAAGTGGACCCAAAATTTCCCTCTTAAGAGTGCGGAAACACTTGGAGATCAGGTATCAATGGTACCAATAAGGTCAAATACTAAACCCGCTAAGTGTTTCTTCTTCCCCTTTCCTTCCCAAAGATCGCGCTTTATTACTATCTCTGATAGATCAAAGCTCACCGGAATTAAAGCAATATTACGCCCCCCCTCTTTTTTGCTTTGACGATAGTACAATGGCACCCCAAGTGGGATCGCTTCACCCTTAGCTACAGCACTCTGAATTTCCGATAGTGCCTCAAACACATGGAGAGGCACATAGCCATGAATACGCATAATGAACACCTCCTTAAAGAACTATGCAACCACGATATCCTCGCGGCTAGAGATACTATGACAAATGGCATCTTTAGTATCAAAACAGGATAGCAGAAAACAAAATATAAGTCAAGCCTTGGTGTATTGATCCAAACACAAATTAACTTGACTATCAGCTAGTTTATTTTTTTCTCTGGGAATGTAATTATATTCAATTGATTTAAAACTCTGTCCGGTATTCCAGATTTTTACAAACAGTGCTGCCAGCCCTGAATCTTTAATTTTGTACTTGCGGTTGAGTTGCTGAACCACTATTTCACTATCTAAATGTAGTTTTAAAGTTGTCCCTTTTAACTGTCGAGCTTTTTCTAAAGCAAAGATTACTGCTTGATACTCCGCTTGATTATTGGTGGTTTCTCCGAGAAATTTGGAGTATTTACCGATTAACTTTCCTTGTTCATTAAAAATCACTACTCCCGCAGCTGCGGGACCAGGATTACCTCTCGCTCCTCCATCAGTATATATTTTTAGCAAGCTTTTCATTTTAAGATTTCTTAAATAAATAATCGAATATTTCTTTTTCAGTTAAAAGCTCGACGGGCGCTTTATTATCGGTTAGCACCGGGTAGCGGGAATCGGCTTTTATTTCTTCAAAACCTGAAATTACCTCGTTCGCCACCGGCTGCAGTATAGGATTATCAACGCTTTGCTTCATGCCTCCCAAATCTAGATTTGATTCTGAAGCCAAAACCAGCCAATTATATCCTTCACCAAGAGGAGAAAGATAAACATGGGCATAAACAGACTTAAGAGTCTGAAGAATCCGGTTCAAAAGTTCTGAATCCCGGCTTGCGGCATTGACATTGATTGCTAAAATTCCTTTTTCTTTAAGGTGACTTTTAGTGACATTGAAAAATTCTCTGGTGGTCAGATGAAAGGGAATGTAGATTTGTTGACTATAAGCATCAACGATTAAAATATCATACCGCTGGTTGGCTTTTTCCAAAAAAGCTCTTCCGTCAGATATATGAATTGATATTGGCTGCTGAGCTAAATCAAAATACTGCTGAGCGGCCTTAATGACGCCTGGATCAATTTCTACGGCGTCGATATTTAGAGAAATCCGATCTTGAAAAAACGCCAGGTATTGCCGACTGATGGTGCCGCCGCCCACTCCGATTAGCAAAACATCTTTTGCTCGGTTGGGATGCTCAAAATAAGGAAGCACCGAATAATCATCGTAGTAACTATTTACTAAAATGCTATTCGGATCATAAATAGATTGTAATCCCCATCCGTCGTTCACCCTTAGTTCATATCTTTTATCCTTTTTGATAATCTGGATAAATTGATATGGTGATTCTTTTTCATAAATAAGGCCGGCCACTGATTTAATATTATCCCCCTTCGTAACAAAATACAGCACGATGGGAATAAGAATCAGCAGAAAAAAGACCGGTTTTTTCTTTAATCCCCAGGCCGAGAAAAACAGCAGAATTAGAGCGGAAAGATAGATTGTTTCTTTAGTGCCCCAGAAAGGAATTAAGATAAAAGCGGATAAAAATGTTCCCACAATACTGCCCAGCGTGGAAAAAGCGTAAAGAGAACCGGCCGTCTTGCCACTGGATTTTAGATCAGAAATCATAATTCGAATGGCAAATGGGCTGACCATTCCTAAAAGAAAAACGGGAAAAAAGAAAAGTAGAATCATTGCCAAAAATGATCCGGCGATCAGAAAAGTGAGAAAGGAAAAATTAACAGCGGCTAACTTAGTATAAAGCTGGAACAGGAGAGGGATTAGACTGGTTAAAATGCCAGCCGCGATCAATAAATACATCAGATATTCAACATTAGGATGTTGATCCGCCAGCTTGCCTCCGATCCAATATCCTAAGGAAAGGGCGATTAGAATAGTTCCGATGATATTCCCCCAAACAAAAATCGAACTGCCAAAATAGGGAGCTAAAAGACGAGAGGCGGCCAGTTCAATCGCCAATACTGAAACACCCGCCCCGAAAACCACCAGGTATAAAAATATTCTTCGGGCTTTTTTGTTTTGGGGCGCCTTTTCCTTTTTTGACTTTAGGGCGTTCTTTTTTTTCATTTGTCAGATTTCTTAATATCAATAATTTTTATTTCCAGTTCGCGATTCCCGTTCCATTCATTCACTCCCACTTCAAATACGATATTAACTAAATCTCCAATTGATAAGCAATCGGCCCATGCTCCAAAATTAAATCCGATTGCTTTTTTGGCATTTCCATTCTGTTCCAAAAGCAACTTTAAGTGCTGGCCGTTTTCCCCCACTTTCTGCCAATCCAGCACTTGCGCTTGATAAGCAACAAAAAGCGGCTTGGGATTCGCTTCGCCAAAAGGATTGAACTTCTCTAGATAATCGTAAAACTCCCAGTCGACCTCTCCTAGTTTTACTTCTGCTTCAATTTCAATAAAGGGGGTTAGCTTTTTTTCTGCTAATTCCTGCTCGACAATTTTTTCAAAATCAAATCGGAATTTTTCCACCAATTCCACTTTTTTCAAAGTGAATCCGCAGGCCTGAGCATGTCCGCCCCAACGATCAAAATAGATTTGGGTTTTTTCTAATGCTTTCACAATGTTGAATTCGGCAACACTCCTTCCCGAACCGGTTACTCTTCCATTTTGTTCCGTTAAAATCAGTACCGGCCGGTAAAACTCATCCGCTATTTTTCCGGCCACCAATCCAATGATTCCTGCCGGCCATTCCTGACCAACGGCAAAAATCAACTTTTGTTCCTCGGTAAAATCTTGCAGTTGCGCTTTCACCTTCTGCATTAGACTATTGGTCGCCTTTTGTCTTTCTTGGTTGTTGAGGTGCAGCCGGCTGGCCAGTGCCTTTGCTGCTGGCTCTGATTCAGCGGTTAAAAGCTCAAAAGCAAGGTTAGCGTGGTCAATGCGGCCGGCGGCGTTGATGCGAGGTCCTATTTGATAGCCGATGGTAAAAGTGTCAATTCTTCCCCGCCTGGGATTGATTATTGATAATAGCGCTTTTAAGCCGGGCCGGCGGGTCTTTTTAAGCACTACCATGCCATATTTTACCAACGCCCGGTTTTCTCCCTTGAGCGGAGCGATGTCAGTGACGGTGCTAATCGCCACCAGATCCAAAAGCCATTTTTCGAAACCTTGAGGTAATGACTGCCGAGAATGTCTGGCCGCTTCCTTGATTAAAGCGGATGCTAATTTGAAAGCGATTCCGGCTCCTACTAAGAACTGGTAAGGATAGGTTTCCTCTTTCTGGTGGGGATTCAAGATCGCATAGGCCTTAGGAATATTTTCCGGAGGCGCGTGGTGATCAGTGATAATAACGTCAATCGAATGGGAATTAGCTAAATCGACCTCTTCCTGATTACTGATTCCACAATCGGTGGTAATAATTAAATTCGTTCCCTGGTCAGCCAATTCCTCAACCGTCTGCTTATTCATCCCGTATCCTTCTTTTTCCCGATGGGGCAGATAAATATCCACCGCGGCGCCTAGAGTTTTAAGGGTGTCATAAAGGATTACCGAACCGCATACGCCGTCAGCGTCATAATCGCCATGGACCACTACCTTTTCTTTATTCTGAATTGCTTTCCAGATTCGCTTTACCGCCTTTTTCATGTCTTTGAACAAATAGGGATCATGGGTATGCTTATCGTAATCAGGATTAAGAAATTCATCCACTTCTTCTTTTTCAGTAAGCTTGCGATTATATAGTAATTGCAAAACAACCGGAGGGATTTCCGGAAATTTGCTCTTAAACTCCAAAGGCGCTTTAGCCAAAACTTTCCATTCTTTATTCAAAGCTTTACTCGATCAGGGTATTTAGAAATTATTCCATCCACTCCGTTCTCGATCATTCGCTTGATTAGCTTTTTTCCGTTAACTGTCCAAGCGCTTACTCGGAAACCAAGTTTATGCAGCCTAGCTACAAAGCGCTTGCTGGCAAAAACAAAAAAAAGATTAATATGGTCTACTTGGGCATATCTTGCTCTTCGGATAATAATCTGTTTGCTAATAGGAAAAATGAGAATGTTTAGAAGAGCAAAGGGGATTATGCGCCAAGTTGTTTTAGTTGAATAATAGATTAAGGCGGTCTCTAGAGATGGTATTTTTCGCTTGACAATTCTTAAACTGTGCGGTTCGCTGGAGGACACGATGATTTCTTTCTCCATTCTGTTTTGGGCAATCAGCTCGGCCACTTGTTCTGCTGCCACGCCGCCTTTCAGCTCAACATCGATTTTTATCTTTCCTTTCAATTCATCAACCACTTCTTGCAAGGTAGGAATGGGCTGGCTTTTTGCTTTGGTCCGAGATTTTCTTATCTCCGCCAAAGTTTTTTCTTTGACTTTCCCTTTACCGGTGGTAGTCCTATTTAATGTTTCATCATGAATCACTATCAGCTGGTTATCTTTAGTTAAATGAACATCCAGTTCCACAAAGTCAGCGCCCAGTTCTACCGCCTTTTTAAAAGAAAGGATGGTGTTTTCTGGTTCGTATCCCCATGCTCCGCGATGTCCAATTTTTAGCACCATTTTAAACCAGCTCCCTCATGCTTTTAGTAATATCGATTCCGGCCAAACTCTGTCTGACCAACGGTTTTTCTTTGATGGAAAAAAGCTCGCTGTGGTAGGCTGGTCTTTTCTCTTGATAAAATATTCCAATCGGAATTCTTTCTCCCCATTCCTGTGCCTTCTTAAAAGCTTTTTCTTTATCATTAGGCTGGTAGCCTTCTTTCTGCAGATCATAAACCCGCTCATAAAAGTAGGGGAAGGTATTGAGCTTATTAAAAGTAACGCAGGGCTGCAGGATATCCACTAGAGAGAATCCCTTATGTTGAATCGCTTTAACCATCAAATCGGTCAGATGCTCCTCTTTTCCAGAAAACCCCCTAGCTACAAAAGTAGCCTCGGCTGTTAGAGCTAGGGCAATCGGGTTCAACGGTCGTTCCAAAACTCCTTCAGGAGTTGATTTAGAAGGCATTCCCTTTTGCGAAGTCGGAGAGGCCTGGCCGGTGGTAAGGCTGTACATTTCATTGTTATGAACCAGATAAGTTATATCGTGGTTCCCCCGGCAGGCATGGATAAAGTGGTTGCCGCCCTCTCCATAAGCATCGCCATCGCCGCTCACCGCAATAACCGTTAGCTCATGGTTAACCATTTTGATTCCGTTGGCCGGCGGCACCGGGCGCCCATGCAGACTGTGAAAAGCATAGGTACCGACAAAATTATTCTCATTTCCGGAACAGCCGATGCCGTAAGAAATTACCACTCTAGAGGGATCCAATTCTAATTTAGCAACGGCATTTTTTAGAGCCACCCAAATAGCATAGTTGCCGCAGCCCGGACACCAAGTTGGTTTATGGGGAGTATTGAGGTCTTCTGGTTTCATTTTTTAGGAATTAGTAATTAGTAACTACTTTTTAAAATTGTCCGTTAAATATTGATAAATCTCTGAGGGATAAAAGGGGCGGCCGCTGAACTTGAGTAATTTTCGATCAATTTCTATCCCGGTGAATTCCCGAATCAAAGAACCTAGCTGGGCCGTCGCATTGTTTTCAATCAATACCATTTTTTTGGCCTTCCTGATTACTTCCTTCACTTTTTCAGCCGGAAAAGGATAAACATACATTACATGTAAAAAGTTAACTCTGATCCTGTTTTTCTCAAACAGCTTCATTGCTTCGATAATCGGCCCTTTGGTTGAACCCCAGGCAATCAGGGTAAGATCGGCTTTGGCCGGGCCGTAGAGAATAGGGTCAGGAATTTCTAAAGCGACCTGATCCAGTTTTCCCAGTCTCTTTTCCATCATGCGGGCCCGGTTTTCCGCATCTTCTGAGGAATAGCCAAACTGATCATGTTCGTCGGAATTAGCGTTGAATATCCCGCCTTTTTGGCCTGGGATGGAACGAGGAGAAATTCCCGATTTAGCAAAAGCGTAACGTCTGTATTTTCTCATCTTCTGGAGCTGGGTATTGGTAAGCAGAGCACCTCGTTCTATCTTGATAATCTTGGGGTCAAAAAACTCCTGCGATTTATTGCTTTCTGCCAAGAACTTGTCCGAAAGAATAAAAACGGGCAGCTGGTATTTTTCCGCCAGATTAAAGGCGCTTTGCGTAGCATAGAAGGATTCTTCCACGTCTCCGGGCGCAATAATAATGCGGGGAAATTCTCCTTGAGCGGCATGGATCAAAAACCGCAGATCGGCCTGTTCAGTCCAGGTGGGCAGACCGGTGGCTGGCCCGGGGCGCTGGACTTCCGCAATCACTAAAGGCGTTTCGGTCATGCCGGCCAGGCCCAGCCCTTCGACCATTAAAGAAAAGCCGCCGCCCGAGGTACAGGTCATTGCCCGAACGCCGGCATAGTTGGCTCCAATGGCCATGGTAATGGCGGAAATTTCATCTTCCGTCTGCTTAACAATCAGATTGTGGTTTTTCTGCTGGGAAGCGAGGTAATGAAGAATGGGGGTGGCCGGAGTCATGGGATAGGCCGATATGAATTTGCACCCGGCCTGAATCGCGCCCAGAGCAATCGCTTCGTTTCCGGTCAAAACCATGCGGGGGGAAGATTTAAGGTGTTTTAATTGATAAGGATATTTGGCAACATCAAAATTTTGGGAGACATAGTTAAATCCAGCTTCTGCTATTTTAACATTCAGGTCTATCACTTCTTTTCCTTTTTTTTGAAAGGAGTCCTGAATGACGCTTTGAAGATATTTAAAATCGTAATTCAGTAAAGCAAAAGAGGCTCCCAGTGCTACGGAATTGCGCATTATTTCTTTGCCTCCGTTTTCTTTGGCCAATCTGGACAAAGGGACTGGGAAAAGTTGGCAGTTATTCTTTTTCAGGCTGGTAATCTCTATTTTTTTGTCTTCCTGTTCATAAATCACACCCGCTTGGTTTGATAATTCGTCTTTGTGAAAATCAATCGTATCCTGATTAAGCGCCACTAGTAAATTCACTTCCGATTGGGGAGAAAAAACTTCTTCTTCCGAAACGTTCACCTGATAAGTATTGTGCCCGCCGCGAATTAAAGAGGGGTATTCCGAATAATCAAATATTTGGAGTCCCCCTCTGGCGCAGGCTTTGGCGAACATTAAGCCGGAGGCCTTTATTCCGTAGCCGGCCTCGCCCGCTATCTTCCAGTTGAGATTATTAATGCTAATACTGTTTTGTTTCATAAATTCTCTTTCGGTTATCTTTTTAATCAAGAAAAATAAGCGGTTGTTCTAATCTTCTAATAACTGCTTTTAGAACCTCCTTATGGTTTTCATGCTTGAAAAGGCGATTAGCTTTTTCAAAACTGCACCAGCGGTATTGTTCATGCTCCTCGGATAGTTTTACTTCTTCATCAGTTATCCCTAAAAAGTAAGTAACGGTTTTGTCAAATATCTCTTTATCTCTTCGAAACCGGTAGTAGGTTTTTTTACGGAAATCTTTAACTAAACGAAATTTTTTTATGTTTGTTTCTTCCACTACTTCCCTTTTCAATGTTTCCAATAGATCTTCATTCTCTTCCCTTGTACCCTGGGGAAACTCCCATACCTTGGTCATTTTCTTAAAGACTACCAGTACCTTATTTTGGGCATTCAGCAAAACTATTCCTACACTTTCAATTTTCTGAAATTTAGACATTAACCATCCCCAGTTTAATCTTCCAAGGTGCTGATATCTCCCAAGGGTAAACCCAACTCTTTTGCTTTCAACACCCGGCGCATTATCTTGCCGCTTCTAGTCTTAGGTAGTTTATCCACGAATTCAACCTCATCGACAATGGCAATCGGGCCGAGGGTATTGCGGATGTGCTTCTTTAAGGCATCAATCAATTCATCAGAGGGTTCAAATCCTTTTTTCAGAATAACAAAGCCCTTAGCGCTTTCCCCTTTTATGGGATGAGGCTTGCCGATTACGCCTGCCTCTACTACCGCTTCGTGAGAAACTAGGGCACTTTCAATTTCCGCGGTGCCGATCCGGTGACCGGAAATGTTCATGACGTCATCGGCCCGGCCCTGAATCCAGAAATATCCGTCTTTATCCACAAAACCCATGTCGCCGGTGGTGTAGACATTAGGGATTTTTTCCCAGTAGGTTTCCAAATATCTTTCTGGATTGCGCCAAAGGGTGTTCAGCATGGCTGGCCAGGGATTATTTATGGCTAAAAAACCACCTTTTCCGACTGGCACCCGCTGGCCTTTTTTATCGACAATCGAAGCCTTAATACTGGGAAAAGGCCTGGTGGCGGAACCAGCTTTCAAGGCTGCGACAGGCAAGGGGGTAATCATAAACATGCCAGTTTCGGTCTGCCACCAAGTATCCATAATCGGGCATTTTTCCTGGCCAATCACTCTGTAAAACCAGCGCCAGGCTTCGGGGTTAATCGGCTCGCCTACCGAACCTAAAAGCCGCAGGGTAGCAAGATTGTGCTTTTTGGGCGGTTCATCACCATATTTCATCATCAGCCGAACCAAGGTCGGAGCGGTATAGAGAATGGTTATTTTATGCCTTTCGATCATTTCCCAGATACGGTCGTTTTCCGGATAATCAGGAACCCCTTCGTACATTATATTGGTAATTCCAGCCATTAAGGGACCGTAGATAATATAGCTGTGACCGGTAATCCAGCCTGGGTCAGCGGTGCACCAGTAGACATCATCTTCTTTGAGATCAAACACCCATTTAAACGTGCGATTAACTCCCACCATATATCCGGCGTGATCATGCACTACTCCCTTTGGCTTGGAAGTGGTGCCGGAGGTGTAGAGCACGAAAAGCGGATCATTGCCATCCACAATTTCCGTCTCTACATTTTCTTTTTCGTTTTGAGTGATATTCTTAAACCACAGATCCCGACCTTCTTTCATAATCGTCTCTTGATCAACGTTTTTAACCACAATCATATATTCAATAGAAAGGCAGTCTTCCTCCACAGCCTTGTCACAGGTTTTTTTTAGATTGACTATCTTTCCTCTTCTCTGACTGGCGTTGGCCGTTACCAGAAGCTTGGCCCCGGCATCATTGATTCGGTCTCTTAACGCCAGATAAGAAAATCCAGCATAAACTACGGAATGGATTGCTCCCAGCTTAGCGCAAGCCAGCATGGTAATGGCCGTTTCTGGAATGTTAGGAAGGTATACTGCTACCCGATCGCCTTTAGTGATTCCCAGTTTTTTAAGCGCCGCCGCGAACTTATTCACTTCTTGATATAGCTCACTGTAAGTAAGTTTTTGGATGCGGCCTCCCTCTTGTTCTGAGATAATGGCAATTTTGTCTTTAACCGCAGTTTTTTGGTGCCGCTCCAATGCATTTTGGAAAATATTGCATTTGGACCCGACAAACCATTTGTAAAAAGGCTTCTTGCTGTCATCTAGAACTTTTTTCCATTTTTCGGCCCATTCCAAATCTTCGGCCGCTTCGGCCCAAAACGCTTCCGGATCACTTTCGGCCACATGAATTGCTTCGTCCCAGTCTTTGACCGTTGCATTTTCTTTCATTGCTGCTGAAGGATAGTAAAATTTAGTTTCTTCGGTAAGAACTTCCGTTAACCCCTCTTCTTTATTTTCTCCCCCCGAAGCGGACTGCTTGTTTTTATCCGTCATGGATCTCTTTTTAATAGTTAACTATCAAAATTTATTTTTTGCCGCGGACCATTTCAGTAATCCTCCCTGAGCGCCGATCTTCTGAACCAGGGAAGCGGTATTGATCATTCCTAATTTAATGGCTTTTCTGACATCACCTTTGCATTTGACCAAGCCAGCCACGAAAGATGAGCCGAAGCAGTCTCCCGCACCAGTGGTATCCACCACCGGAGCGCTGATGACTGGGGAGTAGAAATTCCGCTGTCCATTATAAGCAAAGGCTCCTTTTTTTCCTTGAGTAATAACCACTATTTTCGGACCCCATTCCTTGATTATTTTAATCAGTGTTTTAGGATCATTTATTCTTTTAGGCTTAAACCCAGCGGACAAAACCAGTTCGATCGCTTCATCCTGATTAATTAGTAAGACCTCAGTTGCTTTGAGTACCCTTAGTAGTTTTTTTTGTCCGGCCAGAAGTTGAGTTTCGCCCGGATTCCAGGCTAAGCGCACTTTTTTCTTGTTGACTAAATCAATAATGGCGTCAGCGGTTCTTTTCCAGTTTTTTCCAGTTAAGGAAGAAACGTAAAGCCACTGGGCATTTAAAAGCTTTCCGACGTTATGGGGAAAAAGCAGATTGTTATTTGCCCCGCGGTACAGAAAAGCCACGTGGTCTTTGGTTCTTTCAGTAATGGTAATAAAAGAAAGACCAGTTGAAAGTTTGGGGTCGCGGTGGACAAATTCCGTGGCGACTCCTTCTGCTTCTAGGTCTTTGATAATAGAATCCCCTTCCCGATCCTGGCCGACCACTATCCAGCAAGCCGTCTTTAAACCTAGCCGGGCGAAAGAAACAGCGGTATTGCAGCCGCCGCCGCCTAATCCGAAAAACACCTTTTCACTGATTATTTTGGCACCATATTCAAATCCTAACAGCTTTTGGCAGGTTAGGTCACGGGGCGTTTCAATTATCCGGCCCGAATTAGTATAGAAAATTATGTCGCGAGTCGATCCGCCGAGGGTAATGACATCGTAGATTTTTCTTTTCATGCTGGTTATATTTTAGCAGAATTAGTGGAAAATGATAAATTAGGAGGTTAGCTTGTCCGCCCGACTCGCTTTGCGATTCGAAGCGGACGGGTAGCTTCTTAGCTTATTAGGCGTTAGCTTTTTAGGAGAAGTCCCCTCATAAACAACTAAGAAGCTAAAAAGCTAATTCCTAATAAGCTAGATCAAACTTCTTCCGGTCATTTCAGCTGGTTTTTCAATACCCATTATTTTTAGAATAGTCGGGGAAACGTCAGCCAAAATTCCCATTGGATGCAAAACACTCAGATCCCGGGAGGACAATATGCTTTGACCCTCCCAGTTTTTTCCGATTAAGACAAACGGGACTGGATTGTTAGAATGCTCTTTATTAATTTCTCCGGTCTGAGCGTTCATTACCTCTTCTGCATTGCCGTGGTCAGCAGTAATAATCGCCACTCCCCCTTTATCTAAGCTGGCTTCCACTACCTCTTTTAAACAATTATCAATGGATTCAACTGCCTGAACCGTTGCCTTTAAATTACCGGTATGACCCACCATATCGGCATTGGCAAAATTAGCTACGATCAATTGATACTGACCGCTTAAGATTCCCTGGACCACTTTTTCTTTAATTCCCCGAGAAGACATTGCCGGTTTTTGATCGTAACTGGAAACGTGCGGCGAAGAAACCAGGGCCCGGTCTTCTCCGGGAAAGGCGCTCTCTTTTCCTCCATTAAAGAAAAAAGTGACGTGGGGATATTTTTCGGTTTCCGCAATGTGCAGCTGTTTTAATCCCTGATCCGAAATTACTTTGGCCAAAGGACTGTTTATTTCTTCCGGCGGGAAAGCAATGGCTCCCACCGGCAAATCCTTTTCATATTTCGTCATGGTAACAAAAAAAAGATTTCTGAAGGTGCGCGGCCTTTTGATTTTTTCAAAACCGGGCAGAATGAAAGTTTTGGTCAGCTGGCGAGCCCGGTCCGGACGGAAGTTAAAAAAGATTATCCCGTCATTCTCTTCTACTTTAGAGACGGGTTGGCCATTTTCCGTTATGACGGTAGGATAGAATTCTTCATCGTAAACTTCCTTAGCATAAGATTCCCGAATGGCTTTAATTGGATCTTCCCTCTTATTCTCCGATTCTCCTTCACTGATTGCGAAATAGGCCTTTTCTACTCTATCCCACCGGTTATCACGATCCATCGCATAATACCTTCCGGAAAGCGAAGCGATCTTGCCGATTCCCAGCTCACCAATTCTTTTCTGTAGCTGCTGGATAAAATCTTCCGCGCTGTCCCGAGGAGCATCGCGGCCGTCTAAAAAAGCATGCACAAACACTTTCTTTAATCCGCTGCCCTTGCATAATTCCAGCAGAGCGTAGAGGTGCTCCGAAGAACTGTGCACTCCGCCATCAGAAACCAGTCCCATCAGGTGCAGAGTAGATTTATTCTTTTTGATGTGCTGGATCACTTTTAAAAATGCCTCGTTTTTGTAAAAACTGCCATCCGCGACGGCTTTGGTGATGCGGGGGAAATATTGATAAACAATCCGGCCGGTTCCTAAACTCAAATGACCCACTTCGGAGTTACCCATTTCTCCCCAAGGCAGGCCAACCATTTCCCCGGATGACTGAAGAGCCATGGTAGGATAAGTAGTCACCAGTTTGTCAAAAAAAGGAATGTTGGCCAAACTAATCGCATTGCCTCGGCGAGGTGGAGCGATTCCGAATCCATCCAGAATAATTAAGGTTACGAGGTTGGGAGTCGTCATCTTATTTACAAGTAGCTTGTGGTTCTAATGGTTATTTTCATTTAAATTGATTCAAAAATCTTCAATTTTCAATTCTCAGTTTTCAGTGAATTTCCAATTTTCAATTATACAATTAAATCCTTGAAAATTAAGTAATTGAAAATTAATTGGAAATTGCTAAATTGTAAATTGAAAATTATATTACAATGAAACTATCTCGCTTCTCATTGCATGTTCCTACCTACAAGCTAACACCCTAACTTCCTACGAGCTAAAGGAGGCTTTGGCATTTCATCAGCTTCGGCTTTTCTATTTTCAAAATATCAAGGATGGTCGGAGCGACATTACCAAGTATTCCTTTGGGTAGCTGCTTTTTGCTGGTAAGCTGGCGGCTATTACTAACAATAATCAAAGGCACCTCTGAAGAAGAATGCTTGGTATCCACTTCGCCCGTCGCCAGGTTAATCATTTCTTCGGCATTACCGTGGTCAGCGGTGATAACCACCGTTCCTTTCTGCTTTAATACTTCCTGGACAATCCTTTTAAGGCACAAATCGACAAATTCTAGGGCAACAACGGTGGATTGCAAATTGCCGGTATGGCCCACCATGTCCGGGTTGGCAAAATTGAGCGCTAAAAAATCATACCGCTTTTCTTTAAGTTTCTTCAATGCAATAGTAGTTATCATTCCCGCGCTCATTTTCGGCTTTTCTTCAAAATGCTTCACTGAAATAGAGGGAATAGTAACTCGTTCCTCTCTTCCTACTGGTTGAGCATATCCTCCGTTGAAAAAATAAGTCATGTGGGCATATTTTTGAGCCTCAGCAATATAGATCTGATGCAAATTACTCAAAGCCATAGGCAGGGTATCTTTGACCTCAATCGAGGGATAAGCCGTTAACACTCCCTCCAAATCCGGTCCGAAATCGGTCATTACCACGAACTTAATGTCTTTAAGCACTTTCTTTCTTCGGAAAGCGCCGGGGTTTTTGGCATTGAAATCTTTTTGAACAAAAGGCTTGGTTAACTGGCGAGCCCGATCAGACCTTAAGTTAAAGAAAATAACAGAGTCTTTGTTATTAATGGAACTAAGGGGTCGATGATCAGAAGTGATCTTAGTGGGAGAAATGAATTCATCGGTTTCTCCCCGATTATAGGCTTGCAAAATGGCTTTACTGGGACTAGAAGCCTTGAGACCTTCTCCTAATATCAAGGAATTATAGACTAGTTCGGTAACCTCCCAGTTTTTGGTTCGGTCTAAATAATATCTTCCTAAAATAGAGGCTACTTTTTCCTGGTTTTTCAGTTTTTTCTCCAGTTTTCTAATCAGCTTGATTGCGGCATAACGGGCCGAATCGCGACCATCAGTAAATAGATGAAGAAATACTGGTCTGATTTTTCGAATTTTTTCCAATTGTAAAAGGGCTTCCAGATGATCCGGGCTGGCGTGCGGACACTGGTCATCGGAAAGAATCCCTAAAAGATGCAGATGCGATTTGCGACGCTGCACATGGCCGATTGCTTCAAGAAAAGCAGGATTTTTAAAAAAAGTTCCGTCTTTGATGCTTTTAGAAATAATTACGGAATCCTGGTTCACGATTCGCCCTGCCCCCAAATTCATGTGTCCCGCTTCGGAATTTCCGTTTTGTTTAAGGGGCAGGCCAACATACTGGCCGGAAGCTTTCAGGGAAGTATGAGGATATCTTTTCCAAAGCCGGTCCATTATTGGAGTTTTAGCCAGCCAAATTGCATTGCTTTTAGAAGGAGGCGCGATTCCCCAACCATCCAGAATAATCAGTACAAGAGGGGTATTTTGAGCTTTACTATTAGTTTTTGTCTTTTTTACTATAGGCATTGTTTTTATTATCAAAATTCTAAATCCGAAGTATTAAATTCTAAACAAATCCCAAATTCTAAATCACAATTTTTAAACTTATTAGAGGAATAGCTGTTTGGAATTCGGAACATTGGAATTTAGATATTGTTTATGATTTCGAATTTATGATTTCGAATTTTATCAAAACCGCTTTAATAAAGTTCTCTTAACTATCTATCAAGTTATAACTATGAATTAATCATACTAAATTCTTTTTCAATCTCCATCAGCCGGTTGTATTTCACTACTCGCTCGCCTCGGGAAAGGGAGCCGGTTTTGATATACTCGGCATTCACGGCTACGCTTAAATCAGAAATAACG
>PEXU01000011.1 GCA_002774635.1 Candidatus Kerfeldbacteria bacterium CG08_land_8_20_14_0_20_40_16
ACAAGAGTAATAAAATAATTATAAAACTATGGCCACTTTTGAATATACCGTAATCGATCTAGAAAATACCATCCGTCGCGGCTCAGTCCGCGGCTGGACAAGAAAGCACGTTTCCCGGCAATTAATAGAACTGGGAGTCTCTATTGTCACTTTGAATAAAGTTAAAAATCAGACTTCTTTCTGGAAAGGAATCTTAAGGCACGTTTCCCGCATTGACCGGATCGTCTTTTTAAGGAATTTGATGACCATGATGAAAGCGGGTTTGAATTTGCCGGAAGCATTAGCTTCTTCACGGGAACAAACCGTTAATCCAACTATGAAGCGAATAATTTCCGATGCCGAAAAAACGGTTCTTTCCGGACAACCTCTATCTTCGGCGTTGCAGCGCCATATCAATGTGTTTTCTCCTATTACCGTCGCTATGATCAAAATAGGAGAACACGGTGGTAAGTTAGTTGAAACTCTAGAGTTTCTTGTGAAGCAGCAAGAGGGAGACTTCCGTTTATCGCGCAAAATCCGTAATGCTTTAGTTTATCCCGCCATTATTTTTCTAACAATGATTGCCATTGTGGTAATGATGATGATCTATGTCATTCCTAAAATTGCTAATATCTATGAAGAGGTTTCCGCCGAGCTCCCGATTTATACCAGAATCTTAATTGAACTTAGCAACTTTTTCGTGAACTGGGGAATTTATTTAGCAATCATTCTCGTTTTACTTTTCTTCTTGCTTAAATCCATTTTGAAGGTTTCGCCGAAGTTCAAAAAGTTTGTTCACCGCCTAATCTTGAATCTGCCTTCCATTGGGCTGGTGATTAAAAAACTTAATTTGTCCCTAATTTCCCGCTCCTTGCATATGTTGACCAAAGCAGGAGTTTCAATTGACGAAGGTTTGATACTAGCCAGCAATGCGGCTAGCAATGTCAATTACCAAGAGGCGATCCGAATCGGGGAAAACTTTGTAAAAAGAGGAGTAATGCTTTCCGATATTTTTAAAGGAAAGCCAAAGCTATTTTTGCCTATCTTCCAGAAAATGATCCGAACCGGTGAAGAAACGGGCTATTTAGACGATATGTTCCAGCATGTTTCTAAGTATTACGACGAAGACATTCAGAACTGGACTTCCAACCTTTCCACCATGATTGAACCGATTTTGCTGGTTATTACCGGCGTAGTGGTGGGTGGTGTTGCCCTTGCCGTTATGTTCCCGCTTTGGAATTTTGCAAACGTATTATGAAAAATAATAATAAACAACTGGGATTTACCGTAGTCGAAGTCCTGATCGTAATAACCGCAGTCAGTTTGCTGGCGGGGATTGCCACGATCTCTTTGTCTAAAGGGAAGCAGGGGGGCCAAGTTTCAGGAGAAAGCGAAAAAATGATGCAACTGATTCGGGAAATTCAGAACAAATCGCTTGTCGCTGAAGACGGCAAAGCTTGGGGCTTGCAATGTGATGATAGTGACGTTGAGACATTTTCCTACATCCCCCTGAACGTCACCGAAACCTATCAGCTTCCCGATCGATTTACCTGTAACACTACCAGCAACGGAATCAGATTTGAGAAATTAACGGGAATATCCCAGGATGATGACTTAATGATAGTAGAAGACGGCGTAGATGTTGCTCGAATTGAGGTTAGGGCTCCCGGTACAATAACATTGATAAAACTATGAGAAGAATAAACAATAAAGGAAGTTTAATTATTGAAGTGCTGATCAGCATTGCTGTTGCTACCACTTTTTCTTTGGCGATAGGATCATTGGCGCTAACGAACAACCGGATGATTACCGTTGCCCAGCAGGAGATTAAAGGAACCGCTTTAGCAAAAGAATCAATGGAGCAGATTTTTGCCATAAAACAGGAAAGTTGGGCGGCGCTGGGGAATTTAGATGAAGGCCATTATCTGATAAGGGAGAACGGAAGTAATTATGAACTGTATCTGCCTTCTGATCCCGCGCATCCGGAAGAAGAAATTGATGGAAATTTCCATCGCAAAATAACAATCAGTAAAGGATACCGAGATTCAGACGGAGAAATCAGCGATAGCGGGCAAGAAGATCCCAATACCCGCAGAATAGACGTAACGGTAAGCTGGAATGAGCTGGGAAACCCAAGAGAAATAAATTTAACCGGTTATTTAACCAATTGGAAAGGACAGTAAAATGACTTTGATTAGAAAAAATGAAAAAGGAATCACCCTAGCAGAGCTGGTAGTTTATCTTGGTATTTCGGGATTGGTAACTTTGATCTTAACCTCCTTTTTAGTACAGAGCACCAAGCAGAGAATCGAGACCAATAACCAGCAGCTGGCTCAACATACAACCCGCCAAGTTTTGGAGAAAATGAGCCACTCGCTCCGCAATGCCTATGACGTTGATGTTTTAGCAGGAGGAGATGGAATCAATATATATTCCAAAATCTACAGTATTTCGGGAGATCCCCAAACCGAGATTACCACCTATCGGGTGATTGACGAAAAAATATATTACGACGAAACGCTTGGATTACTTCCTGATTTTAGCGAGCTTAAGCCGATTACCGATGAAGGTATCATAGTAAATGCTGTCCAATTTAGGAAAATATCTTCTTCCCTAAAGATTGAAATGCAAATTACGAAAGGGAATAGAGAAGCTACGCTTGATTCAACGATATTTTTTAGGCAACAGAATATATGAGGAATTCAGACCACAATCAACCTAAAGGAAGTATCACCATATTGATGGTTTTTTTCACCATGATTGTGTTATTCCTGTTTGTTTTTGCCAGCAACGTTACGGCAATCAAAGAAAAAATAATGTCCCAAAACGACCTTACTACTGAAAAGGCCTTTTATGCCGCCCAAAGTTGTTTAGAAGAAGGATATCTGCAATTGAGAGCGGATGTCAATTATGCCGGAGGAACAATCGATGTGGAAGATGTTTCTTGTTCAATCAGCGCCAACCACTTCGGAGCAGATTCGGGAGAACTGGTTGGCACCGGCATAAAAGAAGATAAAATACGTTCTATTACCACTTATTATGTTGGAGCCGGCCCTTCTCAAACCAGAAACAATTCCACTATTTACCATATTCTGGATCGCTCTGGCAGTATGGCCAATGATGGTAATGGATGCACCCTACCTACTTCTATTGATGTTTTAGATTGTATAGCTAACGGCGGAGTGTGGGGCCTTAGACCAATGATTTTTGTTCAAGAATCAGCAAAGTTGTTCATTGACCAATTGGATCCCGGTTTCGATGATATCGGAATCGTTTCTTATAATGATGGTCCCTCAGTAGATTTCACAGCATCTGCTGATTACAACCAGGCGAAATATGCAATAGATCACCTGCCCCAACCCGCTAGTCAAACCAACATCGGTGATGCAATAAATATAGCAACCCAACAGATTCAAACATATTCTACGCCAGATGATGTTAAAGCTGAAATACTACTTACCGATGGAGTAGCTAATCGGCCGTTTCCTGAAAGTGCAGCTGAAATCTATGCTATTAATAAAGCACAAGAGGCCAAAGATCAAGGAATCATCATTTTTACTATCGGTCTGGGCACCGCCGTTAATCAGGATTTTTTGCGCAGTCAGATTGCATCGGATCCTGGTTATTATTTCTTTGCTCCCAATACCTCGGATCTTGAAGACATCTACCAGCAAATAGCGAATATCATCACTTCCTTTAATATCAGTCAACAAGCTTGGTTTGAAGAATAAAGCGTTAAAATAGGATGGTTAAAGGAAAGAATTTTAGCCATTTTATCTCAATTATTTTACCTAATAACCAACTGAATTTAGAATTTCTTTCAAAAAATGGTATACTAAAAATGGTTCATAATTGATTCAGATGGTTATGAAAAATTTAAAAAAGACCATCCCGATTTTTGTTTCTCTAGTAGCTATTTTGCTACTTTTTTTATTTATCAATTATGCTCGAGAAACTCTGGCCGGACAAACAAGAGATATGCAGTTTGGCTGGGGATCTGGATATAGTTATGACGATATTTATCAGCTGTCAGTCCCTTCTAGTTATCAAGGATGTTTTGTAAAAATTTATGGAACTCAGTATTGCTACGATACAACTGATGGTTCCTCTGGCCGAGACGAATCTTTGTTGGTATCGGTTAAGGGATGCCTCAATCGAACAGAATGTATTATTAGTGCTGATCCCGGAGAAGTAATGAATGTAGTATTCGATGAAACAGGAAATCAATACTGTGATCCCTCTTACTATAATTCCACAATGTGGGATTATGAAGTTAAGAAATATGGTTATTGCGGTGATGGTACTTGTGGTACCTCAGCGGATCAAATAGGTACCTGTGTTAATGGCAAGATAGCAACAGAAGATTGCTCTAGCTGTCCAAGTGATTGTGGACAGTGTGAGCAGGAACAAAAGAGTGATGGTGAAAGCTGTTCTAGTGATTCCGAGTGTCTTTCGGGATTCTGCGTACACGGTATCTGCCGTTACGAAATGTATTACGGTGATGATGGCTATTGTGACCGAGGATCAAAATTTGAATATGAGGAGCCGTGCATGTTTAATGACTGCCAGAATACTTCAGAGTGCCAGGCGGCGGAAGGAAAAACCTGCAGTGATGCAACAAATTGCCCGGGAATGTATTGCGTGCAGGGTTATTGCCGCTTTGAACCAATTTATTGCGGAGATGACTATTGTGACGAAATAAATGGTGAAACCGCTTCCAGCTGTCCTGCGGATTGCGCCGAGCAGAAAAAGCCGGATGGCGCTGCCTGTTCTATTTGGACGGAATGCGAAGGCGGACATTGTGTTCACAGCGTCTGCCGCTCCAGCCGTACTTATTGTGGAGACCAGGCTTGTGATTCACAAGATGGAGAAACCTGTTCAGACTGTCCCGCTGATTGCAGGGAATGTGCTACCGGTCCGGAATGCGGTAACGGCACCTGTGAGTCCGGAGAAACCTGCTCTAATTGTGCTCAGGACTGCGGTGTTTGTCCTGAAACTGAAGAAACGGAACCAGAAGAGGGAGAAGAAGAGATTTTGGATGAAACAAAACTGCCAGACTTAAGGGTGTTCATCTACGGAACGGTAGATGTTTTTCCCGGTACGGATAAGATTGGCACTCTTATCCTAGAAAATGAGGGCGAAGGTACCGCTAAAAACGTAAAAGTAAAAATCTATGTTGACCGAGAAAATTTATTAACGATTACGCCAACGGAAATTGAGGTTGGGGATATTGCCGCTGGTCAGGAGAAAAATGAAGCGATCACTATTTCCGCTGATGGCCAGATGTTTGGAACGGCTCATCTAATGATAAAAGTTGACGGAAATTTTGGCACCAAAGTGGAGTTTGTCAGAGCGAGAGTGATGCCATTTTTGGAGCTTAAGGTACCGGAGTCAATAATACTCCAGCCCCAGGAAACCAAAGAGTTTGCCGCTTCCGTTACTAATCAATCTAATGAACGTATCCTAGTAAAATCACTAACTCTAGAAAGCAGCGACACTTCCGTGGTATCAATTGATACTGGGCAAACCATGGAAGTAAAAGGCCAGGGCGAGGGGATTGAACCAGAAGAGTCTTTTAGCACCGAAAGTGATAATTTATTAGAATCCCTCTACCCTAAACCTAAAATCAAAGCGGAAGGTATTGGCGAAACCATGCTGTATTTCCGGTTAAATTACGGGTTTCCGGAAAACACCGCCAAAGAAGGATCTACTCTCGTAGTGCCGGTAGAAATAAAAGTGGCTGATTCGCTTGGAGGAAAAAAAGCCTCCGTTGATTTTGAAGTGATTCCTTCGGCAATCATGATTGAGAGGTTAGAGGCAAGAGAAATTAAATTAAAAATAGAAAACACAGGAAGCGAATACATTAAAAACGGTTCCATTACCATTAAGGAGGATTCGGACAAGTTTGACGCTACAGAAAAAGCTGAATTCGGCTTTATTGCTCCTGGTGATGAAAGAACAGCCACGATAGATGTAATGGGAAACAATGTCAATCTGGAAGGGGATTTTATTGATACTTTAGAGTTCAACGGTAAATACTATACCATTGATGATCGAGAATATTACTTCTCAAAAAATATCCAGATGACTCTGGTTAAAGAAAGGCAAGGATGTGACGCCGGGGACCAGGACTGTGTTCAAGCCATGGCTTGCCTGATGGAGTTATCAAATAAAATGAGCTGTTCTCTAGAAGTAGCCGATGTCATTCCTTATTTTGACAAACCAGTTGCAGCAGTACTAGCGACATCAGATTTTTGTGAGATTAAAAATAGAGCTGCTTCTGGTGATAGTATTGGTGCCGCAATCAGTACAATCTTCACTTCCGCTGATTTAGCTGATAATGGCGCTGATGCCGTGCCCGGGGCGGGCAATCTTGTCTCAGTAATCTCAGACATAGTAGAAGGCGCAGCAGATTGTACCGAGGGTTATGTTTATGATATTGTAAATGAATACTGTGCTAGCGGGAAGGGTTACACCGGTTGTGCTGAAGAAATATTTAATACCTTTGCAGAGTTTACCGGTCAATCTGATAAAACTGAAGCTACTAAAAGAGTAATGGTGATAATGGTAGGCTCACCTGTTTTTGTGGAAATGCTTGATGATGCCAATAATGAACTTACTCCTCTAGAGGGAATCTCGATATATCAAAAAGAAGATCTTAAGTTAGTGTTCATTGAAGATCCTGATCAACTTAAGAATGGTTATAATCTTAAACTGTCCAGTTATAGTAATGGCCAGTATAGTATTCATGTCGCTTTAATTGATAGTGGAACGGTCATAGAGAAAAAAGTGATCGGTGACCAATCCATCAATAAAGATGAAACAGTAAGTTATTCTTTAGGCACTAAATCTTCCAGCGGTAGTCTAGAGGCAATAGTAATTAATAAGAAACCTGGAATATACTGGGTGATTTATATTGCAATCGGAATTGGTGCACTTCTGTTAGTAGCAGCTGTCATTCTAATTGTTAAAAAGCGAAAGAGGAAGGGTTTTTAAAGAGTAGTAGGCGTATTGCTAAAGAGATAAAGGAGGGCAGAATTTAGCCTTGATTAATTCAATAAAATTTTCCAGTTTCGCGTCATTAAATTCCAAAAAATACTATAAATCCAAAAGACAATTTCCACACTATTAATTTGCGCTAAAATTAGCCAAAAAATTAGGCTTTTTTTGATTTTTCCGCTTTCCTTTTTGGAATTTCTCCGGTTCTGTTTTCCCCTTCACTTATTCCCTAAAATCTGGTATTATATTAAGTGAAATTCTCCTAAATAAGCTTAAAGGAGATAAGCTTTTTCTTTACCTATGTCGCTTAGAAAATACTTACTAATAATGGGGTTCGGAAGCGTAATCTGCTGGAGTGCCTGCTTTTTAGTGATTTTTAAGATCGACCCTTATAGTTCCGGATGGGTTGGACTGGCTTCTTTTTATCTTATTCTTTTTCTGGCTCTTTTAGGCACTTTGTCGCTAATCGGCTTTTTTGGGCGTATGATTTTTTTGAGAAGATCCGTTCTTTTTCATCACATTGGAATTTCTTTAAGACAAGCGATTTTATTTTCTATTTTGATAACCATCTCGCTCTTGCTCCAGGCTAATCGGCTGTTCACCTGGTGGAATGCGATTCTTTTAGTATTAAGTTTCACCCTCCTGGAATTTTTCTTTCTTTCCCGAACAGCAAGAGAGGAGGGTCAATAATTAGAATGAAAGAACAGTTAGAACAATTAAAAAACAAGGTGCTAGAAGAGATCAAGAAAATTCAGGATCCCAAACTTTTAGGCAATCTGGAAAAGGAATATCTGGGCCGCAAAGGCAAGCTGACCAAAATTTTGCGCAAAATCAAGGATGTTTCGGCGGAGTTGCGGCCAGTCGTAGGCAAGCTGGCCAACGAAATTAAAAAGGATGTGTCAGCGGCTTTTCAAGAAGCGGAAATAAAACTTAAAACTCGCTACCAAAACAGTTCGGAATTTTTCGATCCCACTTTGCCCGGCATTGTTCCTCCTTCCGGCCATCTTCACCCTATCACCCAAATGCTGGAAAGAATCTGGGAGGTCTTTCGTTCCATGAACTACGATTTGGTTTTGGGTCCGGAAATCGAAAATGATTACTACAACTTCCAGGCCTTAAATGTGCCGCCGGACCATCCGGCCCGCGATATGCATGATACTTTTTATTTGAAAGGAGCTAGAGGAGTAAAAAGGGAAAGAGGAAAATATGGAGATTTGCTGCTTAGAACCCATACCTCATCCATCTCCCAGGTGCGAACGATGGAAAAAAGAAAGCCGCCGATCCGGATTATGGCCACGGGAAAATGCTACCGCCGCGATGATGATATTTCCCATACACCCATGTTCCATCAGTTTGACGGCATTGCCATTGACCATAACATCACTTTTGCCGATTTGAAGGGAACTTTGCACTACGCCATGCGGGAACTTTTGGAAGAAGAGGTAAAAGTCCGCTTCCGAATTTCCTATTTTCCCTTTGTCGAGCCGGGCGCCGAATTTGACGTTACCTGCACTATTTGTGGCGGCCGGGGCTGCCCGACCTGCAAAGGAACGGGCTGGTTAGAAATGGGCGGCTGCGGCATAATTCATCCCAATGTGATGAAGGCGGCCAAATATGATTCCAAAAAATGGAAAGGATTTGCCTTTGGTTTTGGAGTAGAGCGGCCGGCTATGGTTAAGCACCGCATTTCCGATATCCGCGCACTTTTTGAGAATGATTTAAGATTTTTGAATCAATTTTAGAAATGTCATTTCAAGCGGAGACAAGTTTAGCTTGTCGGAGTCGAGAAATCTAAGATCTCTCCATTCCGTCCCGCGTCCGCGGGATTCCAGTCGAGATGACCAATAACAAAAAAATGAAAGTATCTCTAAATTGGCTAAAAGACTACGTCCCAATTGAACTAACTCCAGAAAAACTGGCAGAAGAGTTGACTATGCGCTCGGTAGAGGTTAATGCGATTGAAAAAGCCAATCCGGGGCTCGACAAGGTGATTGTCGGCAAGGTGCTTAAAGTGGTTAAACATCCCAATGCCGATAAACTGAATTTGGTTACGGTTGACCTTGGCAAGAAAAAACTGGAAGTAGTCTGCGGTGGATCCAATATTACCGCCCAATCGGTCGGATGGAAAGTACCAGTCGCCTTAGTCGGATCCGAACTGCCCGGCGGACTAAAAATCACCAAGGCCAACATTCGCGGCGTAAATTCCCACGGCATGCTTTGCTCCGCCGAAGAACTAGGCTTGCCGAAACAGGGCGAGCGGGAAATTATGGTTTTGGATTCCCCAGCCCGGATAGGGGAAAAAGTAGGCGAAACGCCGGCGTTTCGCCTACAGAATCTGCAAGACACCGTTTTGGATTTAGACGTATTGGCCAATCGCCCAGATTTATTCAGCCATCTGGGAGTGGCCCGCGAGATCGCCGCTATCACTAAAAAGCCGTTTAGATTTAAAAATAAAGAAACAAAAGAAGAGCCTCGCCATCAAAAAGAGGTGAAAATTTTAGTAAAAGACAAAAAGCTATGCCCGCGCTATTCCGCCCTGGTGTTAAGCGGTATCAAAATCGGGCCTTCGCCCCAGTGGCTGGCGAGCCGGCTGGAAGCGGTGGGAATTCGCTCCCTAAACAACGTGGTTGACCTGACTAACTATATTATGATGGACCAGGGCCAGCCCCTGCATGCCTTTGATTACGATAAGATAATGGGAAAAACCATGGTGGTTCGTGGCGCTAAGCAAGGTGAGCGGGTCAAAACACTGGATGGTAAGACTTGGCAGTTAAACAAAGGGATGGCCATTATTGAGGATGGGAAGAGATTGATTGATCTGGCCGGAATTATGGGCGGTGCTAACAGCGAGGTGAACGCTAATACCAAGACCATCATTCTGCAAGCCGCGGTATTTGATTCCACTAATATCCGTCTAACTTCTCGCGCTTTAGGCCATCGGACCGAGGCGGTAGCGCGCTACGAAAAAGCGGTTGATTTAACCCAAACGCTGGCAGTCTTGGTTTATTCCTATTCCTTGTTGAAAAAACTGATTCCTTCGGTGGTTCTAGAGCAGGTGATCGATATCGGGGACTGGAAACTTGTGAGCAAGAGGATTAAGTTTGAATTTTCGGCCGTTGATCAGTTAATAGGCCTTAAAATTCCGCCCGCTGAAATTACTGCAATTCTGGAGTCACTGGGGCTCAAAGCGGTGAAAAAGGGAAAAACGGAAGTTACTTGGGAAATTCCTTCTTTTCGGCCCGATCTTAATATTCCGGAAGATTTAATCGAAGAAGTGGGCCGGGTCTGGGGCTACAATAGGATTCCCGAAACGGTTCCCTTAGGAGAATTAAAACCTCCTCTAAAACCGCCTTTACTTACCTTAAGCAGCAGAATCAAGCAGATACTAAATGGCAAAGGTTTTCAGGAAGTTTACAACTATTCTTTTATTAACAAAGATTTATTTACTAAAGTGGGTTTGGCGCCGGCCCAGCATGTTGAAATTGAAAATCCGCTTTCCCAAGATCAGCAGTATCTGAGAACCGAACATATTTCCGGCTTGCTCCAGAACGTGATCCATAACTTTAAAAACTACGATCAGATCAACCTGTTCGAGCTTTCTGAAGTCTATTTTCCTGAAGGCTCTAAACCTCCCCGCGAAGCCAGCCTATTAAGCGGAGTAATGGCCGCGCCGGAAGGAAAACAAGATACCTTCTTTCTATTGAAGGGGGTTGTCAGAGAGCTTCTGAACGAACTGAATGTGGAAGCGGAAAGTGATTTGTTGCAGAAAGAAGGAAAAGGGGAATGCCCTTATTGGAAAATGTATGATCAGAAAATATCCTTGAAATTCATTTCCAAAAGAAAAATCATTGCCACCTTGGCCAGTGTCTCTAGGAGGGTATTAGAAAAATTTGACCTTGATCGGGAAGTTTGCTTTTTTATCGTTTTTATCGAAGAGCTTTTGAAAACCAGAACAGCGGTTAAAACCTTTGAGGCCTTGCCCCGCTTTCCCAGCGTCATGCTGGATTTGGCCTTCATTATTGATCAGAAAATTTTGTACCGCGACCTAAAAACACTAATTGAAAAAACGGGCAAACCTTTGCTTAGAAACGTGGAGCTGTTTGACGTTTATACTGGAAAGCAGATGGCGCCCCATAAAAAAAGCATGGCGGTACATTTGCAGTATCGTTCGGAAGAGCGCACTCTCTCTTTAGAAGAGGCTCAGGCAGTCCATCTAAAAATAATCAAAGCTTTAGAAACTAACTTTAAGGCTCAAATCAGAGCCAAATAAATAGGAGGAAACTATGATTTACGAAGTAAAAAAATTAGACGTTACATCCTTAGCCAAAACAATGGCTGCAATTTTGGGATCAGTAATGGTGGTGGTAGGGGTGCTTTGGATTATTATGGCGATTGTTGCCGGGGTAATCCGATCGGCGTACGGCACCACCCCTTACCCAGGAACGGGCATTGGCTATAGTGTGGGTTCGGGCCTGATTATTCTTATTTTCGGAGCCGTCATCGGAGCGGTTGTCGGATTAGTACTGGGAGCGGTGGTGGCTTCTATCTACAATATGATTGTTAATCACGTGGGCGGCCTGCATTTAGAGCTGGAAGCGCCTAAAAACAACTCTGCTAAAAATAATAAAAAACAGCTAAAATAGTCCACTATTTAAATCCTAAAAAGGCGAAGCTAAAATATGCCAAAAAAGAAAACACAAATGAAAACGGTAAGGAAAAAAAAGATAGCCCCCAAGGCCGTTCCTAAGAGAGCCGCTTTGACCAAGGCGGGCCTACCTGCGTCCCGCGGCCGCAGGACTCCGGCGAAGGCAGGCGTTGAGGAATACACTGCTAAACAGATCACTGTTTTAGAGGGGCTGGCGCCGGTCAGAAAGCGACCTAGTATGTTCATCGGCAATACCGCATCGGAGGGTTTACACCATCTGATTTGGGAGGCGGTAGACAACTCCATTGACGAAGCCATGGCTGGCTACTGCAATGAGATCGTGGTTAAGTTACTGTCAGACGGAAAAGTATCGGTGGTAGACAACGGCCGGGGAATTCCCGTAGAGAGACATAAAGTTACCAAAAAGTCGGCTTTAGAGACGGTAATGACTACTTTGCATGCCGGCGGCAAATTTGGGCAGGGAGGATACAAAGTCTCCGGCGGTTTACACGGAGTAGGTATTTCCGTGGCTAATGCCCTTTCGGAATGGATGAAAGCAGAAGTTAAGCGGGACGGAAAACTTTGGGAACAGGAGTATAAAAGAGGCAAGGCGCAGCGAAAAGTCCGGGCCGTGGCCAAGGCAGCGGGAACCGGTACTACCATCACGTTTAAGCCAGATCCGGAGATCTTTTCTATTCTGGAATTCAATTGGCAAACCATTCTGGATCATCTCCGCCAGCAAGCCTATTTGACTAAAGGGGTGACTATTATTGCCATTGACGAGAGAATTTCGGAAAAGACACAGCGGTATTCTTTCCATTTCGAGGGTGGCATCGCTTCATACGTCAAACAACTCAACCATAATAAAACAGTCAAGCAAGAAAAAATATTCTACGTGGAAAAAGAAGAGGACGGCATCAATATTGAGATTTCCTTTCAGTATTCCGATGACTTTAAAGAAAACGTCTTTTCTTTTGCCAATAATATTCATACCGTGGAAGGCGGAATGCATTTGGTGGGGTTGAGAACGGCGCTCACCAGAGTACTGAATAACTATGCTCGCAAACAGGGATTCTTGAAAGAAAAAGATGAAAACCTTTCCGGAGATGATGTGCGAGAGGGGCTGACCGCAGTGGTGAGCATTAAGGTAAAAAATCCTCAATTCGAAGGGCAAACCAAAGCCAAGCTGGGCAATGCCGAAGTGCGGCCGGCGGTAGAAACAGTTTTCTCCGACGCCTTAACCAGTTTTTTGGAAGAAAATCCCCGCGATGCTCGGGAGATTATCGGCAAAACTCTTTTGGCGGCTCAAGCCAGGGTAGCGGCGCGGGCGGCCCGTGATTCGGTAATTCGCAAAGGTGCTTTAGAGGGCATGACTTTGCCGGGCAAGCTGGCCGATTGTGCAACTCGTGACGCTTCCATATCGGAACTTTATATTGTCGAGGGTGATTCCGCCGGCGGATCCGCCAAACAGGGCCGCAACCGAAATTTCCAGGCTATTCTTCCTTTACGCGGAAAAATATTGAACGTAGAAAGGACCCGCATCGATAAAATGCTGGCTAACAATGAAATTAAATCGCTGGTCGTGGCCTTGGGAACAAACGTAGGTGAACTTTTTGATATCACTAAGCTTCGCTACCATAACGTGGTGATTATGACCGATGCGGATGTGGATGGTTCTCATATCCGGACTCTTCTGCTCACTTTGTTTTATCGTTACTTTCCTAAAATCATTGAAGATGGCTATCTTTATATCGCTCAGCCGCCGCTTTACCGTTTGCAGAAAGGAAAAGAGATTAGTTATGTCTATAGCGATGACGAAAAAGAAAAAGTATTGCGGGAATTTCAGACGGCTAAGGCGGAAAAGAGCAGACCAGCCGGTAAAACTAAAAAAACTGCCGAAAGCCCCGAGGCGGCGCCGGATACAGAAGGGGTAGGAGAAAAAGTGGGCGGAGTAACGATTCAGCGCTACAAAGGTTTAGGAGAAATGAGCCCAACCCAGCTTTGGGAAACTACTATGGATCCGGAAAGAAGATTAATGAAGCGAGTGATGATTGAAGATGCCGAACAGGCCAATGAAATATTCGATATTCTGATGGGTTCCGACGTCGTTCCCCGCAAACGCTTTATCCAATCCCATGCCAAATCAGTAAAAAATCTGGACATTTAAATCAACCGTCTCAAAGGCAAAGATAGGAAGCTTCTTTCTTGGGGGCTCTTGCCAAAATTTTAATTTCGGGATATCCTATAATTACATTAATTTAAAGGCCCGAAAGGGCTTTTTAAAGACCAAAAATGAGCTTAAAAGACAATCGAATATTTCGCTATTTTAAGGAGTCGAAAGACGAGCTGAAAAAAGTGATCTGGCCGACCAGAGCCGAAGCAATTAAGCATACCTTGATTGTAATCGGAGTAAGTGTGGGAGTGGCCGTTTTTCTAGGATTGGCCGATTACCTGCTCAATACTGGCTTAGAACAATTAATTAAGTAAATCTTTATGCCAAAACAAACTGCCCAACTAGGAAAAAGATGGTATGTTCTGCATACCTATTCCGGCTATGAAGAAAACGTAGCCCGTAACCTACGCCAGAGGATCGAGTCAATGGATATGGAGGATAAAATATTCAATGTTTTGATCCCTACTGAGAAAAAGATTAGAATCAAGAACGGCAAGCGTAAAATAGTAACGGAAAAAATATTTCCCGGTTACGTACTGGTAGAAATGATCGTCACTGACGAATCGTGGTACGTGGTGCGCAACACCCCCAACGTTACCGGCTTTGTCGGTACCGGAACCACCCCTACCCCCATTTCGGAAGAAGAGGTGAAAAATCTCCAAAAGCGAATGGGCATTGAAGAACCCAAGTATAAAATTGACGTTACCGTGGACGAGCCAGTGCGGATTGTAGACGGTCCCTTTAAAGAAATGGAAGGAAAAATTTCTGAAATCGATGAAGCCCGCGGCAAAGTTAAAGTATTGGTGTCTATGTTCGGACGAGAAACGCCGGTAGAACTGGATTCCTTACAAATTAAAAAAATCTAGTTTAGGTTGTAGGTTTTAGTTTCTAGGTTTTAGATTTATGAAAATTACTTCGTATAGAGATTTGACTGTATGGCAGAAAGCGATGAGATTAGTTAAGGCTGTGTATGATTTAACAAGTATGTTTCCTAAAAGCGAATTATATACTTTAACATCTCAGATACGTCGTTCGGCAATTTCCATAGCATCAAATATTGCTGAAGGAAAAGCCAGAGGAACAAGAAAAGATTATCGCCATTTTCTTCTTAACGCCTATGGTTCCTGGGCTGAATTGGAAACCCAAATCGAAATTTCAAAACAATTACCTTTTAACAAAGAATTAAATTTTAAAGAAATAGATGGATTATTAGATGAAACAATGAGAATGTTGAATGTTCTTATAAGTAAGTTGAAGTAATCAAAAAATAACCTAATAACCTAACAACCTAAAACCTACCCTATGGCCAAGAAAGTAAAAACAGTGATCAAGCTTCAGATTCCGGCAGGTAAAGCAAACCCCGCCCCGCCCATCGGGCCGGCCTTGGGTCAGCACGGCCTGAACATTCAGGAATTCTGCACCAAGTTCAACAACGCTACTAAAGATAAAGGCGGCGATATTACCCCGGTCGAAATCACGGTTTATGAGGACCGAACTTACACCTTTGTTTTGAAAACCCCGCCGGCAGCCGAACTTTTAAAGAAGGCAGCAGGCATCCAAAAAGGATCCGGCAATCCCTTATCCCAAAAGATAGGCAAAGTGACCAAAGTTCAAATTAGAGAAATTGCCGAAAAGAAAATGCCGGACCTGAATGCTAAAGATATCGAGGGAGCAATGAAAATTATCGAAGGCACCGCCCGCCAGATGGGACTGGAAATAAAATAGCTCACCATTTTCTAGAAATAGTAAGAAATACCCTAAGAAGCTAATTAACTAATATATAAACATATGAACTTTCTCACCATGATTTTTATGCCCATGAGTTCTATCTTGGCGATTGGGATAATTATCTTTTTTATCTTAGCGATAATCCAAGAAGGTAAAAGAAGAGAAGAAGGAAAGTCTATCTTAAGGGAAGCGTTTTTTTACATTGTTGCTTTTCTAATGATCGGATTCGTGGTTGGATCCGGCGTCATTCTGGTCCAGCTGGGTCTGAAATCATTTGTTCTGACCGAGGCAAAAACGCAAACCGTTTCTTCTCCACCAGCACTTTCCCTGAATATGGAAACTATGAAGGAACCAGTGGACAGTAATACCATTTATACCTGCGCTGACCAATGTGAATTCACTGAGACTGATAAACAGAATGTGGGGTATTGGAAAAACGATTATAATCGTTGGAAAAACACCGAGCAGGACAGCAGTCAGACTCGCCAGCAACAGGCAGCTACCGCCCTCTCATTTTTAATTGTTGCTCTGCCTTTGTATTTTCTCTTTTTCAGAAAACTTCAAAAGGAACATAGGGCATTCTCGGCGGAAGGATCAAGGCGCAACATAATTCGTTCAGTTTATTTTTACACGCTTTCTTTGGCCGGTTTATTGTTAATTGTTGTTCCGCTCGCCTTCATTATAAACATCGGCTTAACCACCTGGATTTTTCCCAAAGCGGATTTAGCCAGTGAAGATGCGGTCAATAAACCCTATTCTGTCGTGGCGGAAAAAAATGGTGCGCAGAGTATTATCAACTGTGCAGGGAACTGCAATTTCACCGAAGACGAGGTGTCATTAGCGCAAGAATGGCTGGTAGATTATAATCAATCCAACCAGCCTCCTTCTAACAAAGCAGCCAAGCAGAACCGGCTGGCCACGGGCATTGCTTTTCTGGCCTTTGGCATTCCGCTGTTTGCTTATCACTTTAAAGAAGTAAAGCAAGAAAGGAAAAATAAAAAAGAGGAACCAATATCCAGTTCATAAATTAATTCAATCAGAAGTGGGATCTCGCAAACGCGGGAGCTAGCACCACTAAAGGAGTAATTATGACCAAAAGAAGCAAGCGCTATCAGGAGGCTTTGAGTAAAATAGACAAAACCAAACTTTATCCGATAGAGGAAGCGATTAAATTAGTAAAGGACACGACCAAGACAAAATTTGATTCCTCGATGGAGGTTCATATTAGATTGGGCATTGATACTAAAAAGGCGGATCAGATGGTTCGAGGCACGGTTTCCTTGCCTCATGGTTTGGGAAAAGAACGCAAAATAATTGCTTTTGTTACAACTGCTAAAGAAAAAGTGGCCAAAGATGCTGGCGCTGATATCATTGGTGATGAATCCGTGATTAAGAAAATCAAGGAAACTAAAAAATGCGATTTTGACATTGCTGTAGCCGAGCCGGCGCTGATGAAAAATTTAAGCCAGGTTGCCAAAATAATGGGTCAGAAGGGCTTAATGCCTAACCCTAAAACAGAAACCATTTCGCAGGACATTTCGAAAATGATTAGCGAGCTAAAGGGGGGTAAAGTGATGTTTCGTTCTGATGATTCTGGTAATGTGCATCAGATGATCGGAAAATCCTCTTTTGATGAGCAAAAACTGAAAGAAAATTACCAAGCTTTCCTAGAAGCGGTAAAAAAATCAAAACCAGAGGGGATGAAAGGAACTTATATCCTTTCTATCCACCTTTCCAGCTCGATGGGCCCGAGCGTTAAAGTTAGCTTATAATTTTAAATAGAAAGAAAATGTCTAAACGCCAAAACTACATCTCTTGGGATGAATGCTTCATGCGTATTGCTCATGTGATTGCGGAACGTTCCAAAGACCCCAACACTCAGGCGGGAGCAGTGATTGCCAATGAGCAAAACGTCGTCGTAGGTTTGGGTTATAATGGTTGGCCAAGGGGTATTGATAACGATGCTTTGCCTTGGAGGCGAGAAGGCAACTTGTATGATACAAAATATGCCTATATTGTTCATGCGGAAGAGAACGCAATTTATAATGCCAACGCCAAAACCAGAGGTTGCCGTATTTATAGTACTCTTTTTCCCTGCAATGAGTGCGCAAAAACTATTATTCAAAATGGGATAACCGAAGTAATCTATGCTAGCGATAAATATAACGACCAGGAAATTTGGAAGGCGTCCCGTCGGCTTTTTGATTTGGTAGGGGTTAAGTATCGCCAGTATGAGTCTATTGGGGGTAGCAAATAAAAACTCTATTTAGAATGCCAAAGTCCAAAAAAAAAATAATTGCCTTAGTAGGAATGCCGGGGGCGGGAAAAACAGAGGTAGCTCGTTTTTTAATCAACCGGAATTTTAAGTTTATTCGCTTAGGTCAATTAACTCTGGATGAAGTAAAAAGGCGAGGTTTGGAGCCGGGTGAAGCAAGCGAAAAGCCAATTCGTGAAGAATTAAGAAGAAAGCACGGAATGGCCGCGTTTGCCATTTTAAATTTTCCCAAAATTGATGAGCTATTAAAAAAAGGAAATGTGGTGGTGGACGGTCTTTATAGTTGGGAAGAGTATTTGGCTTTTAAAAAAAAGTACGGTGAGCAGGTGATTATCATTGCTGTTTATGCTTCTCCCAAAACGCGTTATGCCCGTTTAGAAGCCCAGCAGTATGACAAAGCAAAGGATATTAATATTACTCGTCGCCACTATCACAAAGAAGAAGCTCAAAGCAGAGATCGATCGCAACTGGAGAACATCCACACCGGTGGTCCCATTGCCATGGCCGATTACATTGTTGTGAATGAAGACGGAATTAAGGAGCTGATCAAACAGGTAGAAAAGATAAGGAAAAAGCTGGATGAAAATTAAAATCAAACGTTTTCACTCAGAGGTCAAAATTCCCCAGTATGCCCATCTTGGAGATGCCGGGTTGGATCTCTATTCCCTGGAAGATAAAGTTTTGAATCCGGGCGAGCGATATCTTTTTAAACTGGGATTTGCCCTAGAGCTGCCGGAAGGATACGTCGGTTTGATCTGGGATAAAAGCGGGCTGGCAGCTAATTCCGGAGTAACCAATTTAGGAGGAGTAATCGACAGTAATTATCGAGGCGAAGTGGGAGTAATTTTGCTCAATGCTAGCAGCAGTGCGGCTACGATAAAAAAAGGCGACCGGATTGCTCAATTATTGATTCAAAAAATCGAAACGGTGGAAATTGAAGAAGTGACAGAACTATCCGATTCTCCTCGCGGAACAGGAGGATTCGGAAGTACGGGAAAATGATGGTTATAATAAACGCAGGCGAATTTGGACAAATTCGCCTACTAAAATCCGAATTTTAAATATGAAACAATATTTATCCTTACTACAAAAAATACTGGATAAAGGGGTGGATAAAAAAGACCGCACCGGGGTCGGCACGCGGAGTCTTTTTGGTTACCAGATGCGTTTTAATCTGCAGGAAGGATTCCCTTTAGTAACTACTAAAAAGGTTCACTTAAAATCAATTATTTATGAATTGCTGTGGTTGTTGAAAGGGGATACCAACATCAAATATCTCAATGATCATGGCGTTACTATTTGGGATGAATGGGCCGATGAAAACGGCGATTTAGGACCGATTTACGGCCAGCAATGGCGAAGATGGAAAGGATATAACGGGGAAGAGCTTGACCAAATCTCCTACGTTGTGGATCAAATCAAAAATAATCCTGATTCGCGGAGAATTATTGTCAGCGGTTGGAACGTAGCTGATTTGCAGGGATTGATTAAAGGCAAGAAAACAGCTCCGCCGCCTTGCCATACGATGTATCAATTCTACGTGGCGAATAACAAACTATCCTGCCAGCTTTATCAACGAAGTGCGGATGTCTTTTTAGGCGTGCCTTTTAACATCGCCTCCTATTCTCTATTAACCATGACGTTGGCTCAAGTGACCAATCTGGATTTAGGCGATTTCGTGCATACTTTCGGTGATGTTCATATTTACAATAATCATTTTGATCAAGTTAAAACCCAGCTTAGTCGCGAACCCCGACCGCTTCCGACCATGAAAATCAATCCGGAAGTAGAAGATATCTTTACTTTCCAATACGACGATTTTAAGCTGGAAAATTATAATCCTCATCCGGCAATTAAAGCGCCCATTGCCATTTGAAATTTCCAATTTTCAATTAATAACCAAATGTCCCAATCTTCAATCTTGAAGATTGATAATTAATTTTTCATGAAAAAAAATAAAATCAGCATAATCTGTGCGCTTGCGGAAAACGGAGCCATTGGCAAGAATAATAAACTCCTCTGGCATATTCCGGAAGATTTAAAGCGGTTTAAAACTATAACCATGGAACATCCGGTAATCATGGGCCGCAAGACCCGCGAAGCGATCGGAAAACCTTTGCCGAACCGGACTAATATTGTGGTATCCCAGAGTTTGAAGGCGATCAAAGGAGGCTATATTTCATCTTCCTTGGAAAACGCGATTAAGTTTGCTCAAAAACAGGAGGGTGGTGAAGAGGTTTTTATTATTGGCGGCGGAGAAATTTACCAACAGGCCCTGCCGCTGGCGGATAAGCTTTATTTGACTTTGATCAAAGGGAGTTTTGATGCCGATACTTTTTTCCCGGATTATTCTGGGTTTCAGAAGGTAACGGTAAAAGGAAACGGCCAGTGCCATAACCTTCAATATACTTTTTTAGAATTAGAAAGATAAAATGAAGAAGAAAGGAAAATTAATCGTTATTGACGGTTTAGACGGATCAGGAAAAGCCACCCAAACCAAGCTTTTGGTTCAAAGGCTGAAAAAAGAAAAATACCAAGTGGCGGTTACTGATTTTCCCCAATACTACACCAGTTTTTTTGGCAAAATGGTGGGTCGTTATTTAGCTGGTGAATTCGGAAAAGCCAATCAGGTTAATCCCTATCTCGCTTCCATTTTGTACGCCCTTGACCGTTTTGAAGCCAAAGAAAAAATGAAAAAATGGCTTTCGGAGGGAAAAATCGTCATCTCTAACCGGTATGTTTCGGCCAATCAAATCCATCAGACCGCTAAAATAAAGGGGAAGAAAGAAAAAGAAAAGTTTCTAAAGTGGCTGGATCAGATGGAATACAAGGTTTTTGGAATTCCTCGTCCCAATTTGATTATCTTTCTTAATATTCCCTTTAGAATCGGCCAGCGTTTAGTAATTAAAAAAGGGACCAGAGGCTATTTGAAAGGAGTGAAAAGGGACATCCATGAATCCTCTAAGAGCCATTTATCCGCCGCGCAAAGGCAGGTTTTGGATTTAGCCAACAAATATACCAAATGGAAAAAAGTGGACTGCGTTAAAGGAAATAAGCTTCTTTCTAAAAAGGAAATCTCTGAAGCAGTTTGGGAAATAGTAATGAAAGTATTATAATAAATTATCTCAACTCTCTCGGTTTTATATGATTCAAAAACCAAAATTAGTCCAGATCCAAAAAGTGGTTAAAAATGTCTTTCCAAAGGCCAAAGTTATAAATTTTAAACGGACAAGCTTAGGAAATATTAATTGGGTCTACGTGGTAAAAGTTGCCAATCCCTCTAAAAAAATAATATTAAAAGTCGTATACCGGAAAGATCGGGAGGAACAGGAAATACTGGCAAAAGAAAATAAAATTATTGGCATACTTAACGATAAAAAAATCGAGGGCATTCCAAAAGTGATAGATTTTAATCACAGCAAAAAAGATGTGCCGTGGGTTTATATGATAGAAAGCTATTTAGACGGATATCCCATAATTGAACGGCAGGCCAGTATTAAAGGGCGGGATTTTAAAGGAATTATCAAGAAATTGGCGAAAATTATTACAGGTTTCCATAAAATAAGATATAAAAAAATTACCGAATTTGAAAAATTAAGGCCAGAATTCACCTCCTTTCCGGTTTATTTAGAGGCTTATTTAGAAAAGTATTGCCTGATCTGCAATGCCTACAGTAAAATGCCCAAACAGCTTATTCAGGACGCCAATGAATTCTTGCTAAGAGAATCGCCTAAAATTAAAGATAAACAGTTTGTCTTAAACCATTGTGACGCTAGTTCCCATAATATTTTAATTAAGGGTAATAAATTTGTGGGCTTAGTTGATTTTGAAGCTGCCCAAACTATGACTCCGGAATTTGATTTAGTTACTTGTTACCATGAATTTTTATGGCGTTATCCCAAATTATGGCAGCTTCTTTTGAAAGAATATGTAAAATATAACAAAATTCCTAAAGATTTCAAAGAAAGATTAAATATAGTCATGGGTTACCGATCGTTAAGGTATTTATATATAGCGGTAAAAAATAAAATTTTTCAATATATGGAAGGCGATATTCAAAGAATGAAAGAAGTATTAGATGGGTCTTTTTTAAAAACGATTAAATTCTAAAATCTTATTCTAAATGTAAGACACTTGTTATCTAGCCTACGATAATAAATATGCTACAATAACCTTATGGATCTAGAACCAATCATCGGTTTGGAAATCCATCTTCAGCTTAAAACTAAAAGCAAGTTTTTTTGCCGTTGCCAAAATAAAAGTGAAAATGCTAAACCGAATACCAATATCTGCCCAATCTGTTTGGGGCATCCTGGTACCCTGCCAGTGATTAATTATCAGGCTGTCGAATGGGGATTATTGGCCGCCCTGGCTCTGCACTGCAAAATTAATAATTATTCTCGTTTTGACCGCAAGAACTATTTTTATCCTGATCTGGCCAAAGGATATCAGATTACCCAAGCACACCAGCCAATTGGATTAGCCGGGCGTCTGATCATCACTTTTGGCGAGCAGAGAAAAAGAATCGGAATTACCAGATTGCACCTAGAAGAAGATGCGGCAAAATCAATCCATCCGAAAAAAGAAGATCACAGTCTGGTTGATTTTAATCGAGCCGGAACTCCTTTAATTGAAATAGTCACCGAACCGGAGATCAAAACTCCGGAAGAAGCCAAAGTTTTTTTGCAGGAACTAAAATTAATCATGCAATATCTTGACCTTTCCGATGCCGATATGGAAAAAGGCCAGTTGAGATGTGATGCTAATATTTCACTAAGGCCGCCGGGCGACAAGAAGCGATATCCTAAGACAGAAATAAAAAACATGAATTCCTTTCGATCGGTGGAGCAGGCTTTGAAATTTGAGATTGATCGCCAAAAGAAATTATGGGAAGAAGGAAGTCCTCCCAGCGAGCAATCAACCAGGGGCTGGGATGACGAAAAAGGGGTAACTATTGAACAAAGAACAAAGGAAGAGTCGCATGATTACCGTTATTTTCCTGAGCCTGATTTACCACCCCTTCATTTTACCAATAAGCAAATTGAAAAATTGAAGGAAAAATTGCCGGAATTACCCGATGAAAAAAGAAAACGCTTTCATCTCCAATTGGGAATTCCCTATTCCCAGGCCTTAGTGGTTAGTGTTTCTAAACCGCTTGCTCATTTCTTTGAAGAAACGATAACTGAACTAAAAGCCTGGGTTAAAAGCAAGGAAGGAAAAGGGTATTTGGAGGAAAATACTGAAAGAAAACTGATCAAATTGACGGTTAACTGGATTACCACCGAAATATTAAAATTACTGCGGGAACATCGCCAAGAACCGGCAGATTTAAAAATAACTCCAGAAAACATGGCGGAATTGATTGCCATGGTCTATAAAGATGAAATTAATTCCTCAGCCGCCCAGACGGTATTAAGAATTATGTTTGAAAAAGGATCTGATCCTTCCCAGATTGTAGAAGAAAAGGATTTAGGTCAGATGAGTGATGTAAACCAAATAGCGAAGGTGGTCAGAAAAGTGATTTCCGAGAATGCCCCAGTGGCAGAAAGCTATAAAGCGGGCAAAAAAAATGCTTTACAGTTTCTAATCGGCCAGGTGATGAAAGAAACTAAAGGAAAAGTCAATCCTAAGGTGGCATCGGAATTGTTGGTAAAAAAATTGAAAGAATAGTATGGGACTATACCAGGGCATTTACTGTAAAATGCCTGGGCTGTGCCCGTTGCAGTTTCTTTGAAACTACACGGGCTGTGGAAAACTTTGCTAAACCAAGCTTTGACAACCGTTTTAATCCTTGCTATCCTAATATTTGGATATGAAAAAAAATTACACCGACAATCAATTCCTCCACCTGAACGGACGGTGAAATATTCCCTGAAAAAGGGAATTTTTTTTATCCCTTGCATTATCACTCCTAATTCGCACATCTAAAAAGCTAACCGAATTTAAACTCAAAATAAATTTATTACCAATGGCCAAAGTCAATTTCAAAAACCGAGACATTATATCAATTAAGGATTTTTCCAAAGAAGAAATTCTGCATGTTTTAAATACGGCCAAAAGATTCAAAGAAAAGACCCATCCCAATCTGTTAAAGGGAAAAATATTAGCCAGTTTGTTTTTTGAGCCGTCCACCCGCACCCGTTTTTCGTTCGAATCCGCTATGGAACGTTTAGGAGGCTCGGTAATTACCCTAGCGGAAGCCAAAGTCAGTTCTTCGGCCAAAGGCGAATCCTTGTCCGATTCCATTCGGATTGTCGAAAAATACTGTGATGCGATAGTAATGCGTCATTCTTTAGAAGGTTCGGCCCGCTTAGCGGCAGAAGTATCCAACAATCCGGTAATCAACGGTGGGGATGGTGCCAATCAGCATCCCACTCAAACTTTTCTGGATTTATTTTCCATTTTGGAAACTCAAAAAAAGTTGAATTGCTTAAACATTGCTTTGGTGGGAGATTTAAAATATGGTCGGACGGTCCATTCTTTGGCTTACGCTCTCTCTCTTTTTGGCTGCCGTCTCTATCTTGTCTCTCCTAAATCGCTTTGTATGCCCGACTATGTGCTTACCGAGCTGAAAGCGAACAAGACTCACTATTCGGAACATCTTAGGCCAGAGAGAATTATGAACAAAATTGATGTCTTTTATGCTACCCGCATTCAAAAAGAGCGTTTTGCCGATGCCATTGAGTACGAGAAAGTGAAAGATGTTTACATTATTAATAAATCGCTTTTAGTGAACGTTAAGAAAAATTTTCGCATTCTTCATCCCTTGCCGCGGGTGAATGAAATTAATTATGAGGTGGATGAAACGCCTTATGCCTATTATTTTCAACAGGCCTCCAATGGTTTATGGGTCAGGCAAGCTTTATTAGCCTTAGTTTTAGGAGGAAAAATATGAGAGTATTTAAGGTTTATGCCATAAAAAATGGAACGGTAATTGATCACATCCCTCAAGGGAAAGGATTAAAAATCATTCACCTTTTGGGTCTGGATAAAAGCTGTAATAATATCGTTACCCTGGGAATGGGTTTTGACAGCAAACGCTATAGCAAGAAGGATATCGTTAAAATAGAAAAAAGAGAATTGACTGCGGAAGAAGTAAATAAAATTGCGGTTATTGCCCAAACTGCCACGCTGAACATCATCCGCAACTATAAAATAGTTAAAAAACACCAGGTTGCCATTCCTGAGATTTTAGAAAAAATAATTCGGTGCCCGAATCCTAATTGTGTAACCAACCACGAACCAGGAAAAACAAAATTTTTGGTAATTAAGAAAAAGCCAATCCAGCTACATTGTTATTTTTGTGAAAGAACATTTGCGATAGAAGAAATTACTATTCAGTAAACCCCGTTAGAAAGTTAAATTAAAAGTCCAATATTCTAACCAGGCCAATAAAGTTTCATCTAAAAATAAAAATTTCTAACTGGGTAAAGGAAGGTCTGTTACAATGCCTATTTACAAAGAACGAAGCTTTCTAACGGGGTAAATTATGGTGGATATTACAGCTAACATTGCGGGATTGAAGCTAAAAAATCCTACTATTTTAGCTTCCGGAATTCTTGGGGTGACCAAGGATTCTTTAAAATACGCAGTCCAAAACGGAGCGGGCGCTTGCATCATCAAATCAATCAGCCGGGAAGAAAGAAAAGGACATAACGCTCCTAATATGCATGCCATTGAAGGCGGCTTTATGAACGCGGTAGGTTATTCTAATCCCGGTTTGGAAAAAGCCAAAGAGGAATTTCAAAATTTAAAAGAGGTGGGGGCGCCAGTGATTGCCAGCATCATTGGTCAGGATGCCGATGAGTTTGGCTATATGGCCGAAAAATTTTTATCCGATGAGTTTGCCGCGGTTGAAGCGGTTTTATCTTGCCCGCATACTCCCGGCTACGGCACTTTGGCCGGTCAGGGAACTCCCCAGGCTACCGAGGAAATTACCAAAAAAGTGCGCTCCAAAACAAAGCTCCCGCTTTTTATTAAAATATCGCCCGAAAGTCAACCGATTGGTGAAATTGCCAGAGCCGCCGAAGCGGCCGGCGCCGATGCCATCACAGCAGTGAATACTATGGGTCCTGGTATCCATTTGGATATCTATGCCCGAAAACCCGTACTCCATTTCGGCAGAGGGGGAGTGTCTGGCCCGGCCCTGCGTCCGATTGCTGTCCGTTGCATCTCCGATATCTACCAGTCGGTCAAAATCCCGATTATCGGCTGCGGAGGAGTTACGACCGGCCGAGATGCCATTGAAATGTTTATGGTTGGAGCTTCTACGGTTCAAATTGGAACCGGGGTTTATTATCGCGGTCCGGAAGTTTTTCAACTGGTCTGTGATGAAATAAAGGCGTTTATGGAAGAAGAAGGATTCAAAGACATTAAAGAAATGGTGGGGGTTGCTAATAATTAATTTTTAATTTACAATTTTCAATTAATTACTAGATATTGAAAATTGAAAATTCAATGAAAATTGATAAATGAAAATTGAAAATTATTTGGACAAACTAGATAAGCCCATCATGCTAAAAATAGCGGATCGGGTAAAAGAAACCAGCAACGTGGATACTTTTTACTTTAATTATTGCCTGAATTCTCAGCCCGGACAGTTTGTGATGCTTTGGCTGCCGGGAATCAACGAGAAACCGTTTAGTATTGCCTATGATACGGGCGAACTATTTGGATTAGCGATTGCCCAAGTTGGTGCTTTCACGGAAGAATTATTCCAAAAGAAAGTGGGCGAGCGAGTAGGAATTAGAGGCCCCTACGGCCGGCCTTTCTGGAAGGAAAAAGACGCTAAAAATGTGGTAATGGTCGGCGGAGGTTACGGCGTGGCTCCCTTGGCCACTTTGGCGGAAGAACTGACTACTAAAGGAGTGAAAGTCCATTTTATTAACGGTGCCCGTTCTAAAGGTTTGCTTTTATTTACAGATCGTCTCAAACAGCTGGATGTTAAACTATATACTACTACTAATGATGGATCCTATGGTGAAAAAGGGATCGTGACTGATTCGTTTAAAAAAATATTAAAGCAGGAAAAAATTGATTTAGTATACTGCTGTGGAAAGGAACAGATGGAAAAGGCGATGTTTGATTTATGCGAGGAGGCGGGAGTGAATGCCCAAATCAGCGTGGAGCGGTATATGAAATGCGGAATCGGAATCTGCGGTGCCTGCTCGGTTGACGGGACTGGAGCGCCTACCTGTCAAAAAGGTCCGGTGCTGGAAAGCGCGACCTTAAGGAAGATCACCGAATTCGGAAAATATCACCGCGGCGGTTCTGGAAAAAAGGAGTATTTTAGATGAGCTTAACACTAAAGGATTGCATTTTTGATAATCAAATAACGGATGTTTTAATTAAAGCAGGAATAATCGCCAAAATCGGGAAACACCGGGATGTCGGTAAGGTGATCGATTGCCAGGGACTAGTTTTGTTGCCCGGGTTAATTGATGGCCACGTCCATTTTCGGACGCCCGGTTTTGAATACAAAGAGGATTGGCTGACCGGATCCCGCGCGGCCGCTAAGGGAGGAGTAACTGCCGTTCTAGATATGCCTAATACCAATCCGGCTACGGTTGATTATAAGGCGCTCGAGCAGAAACGGAAGCTGGCCCAAAAAAGCTTAGTCAACTTTGGGTTTCATTTTGGAGCTACTGGGGAAAATATCCCCCTGGCTAAAGAAATAACGGGAGTAGCTGGAATCAAAGTATACGTCGGCTCTTCTACTGGAGCGCTTCTGTTAAGTAATCCAGATGATTTAAAACAGCTATTTTCTAATACTAATCAGCTTTTCTTGGTACATGCTGAAGACGAACAGTTTATTCAGGAGCAAGCAGAAAAATATAAGAATGAAACCAATCCTAAAATCCATACCAAAATCAGGGCACCCGAGGCGGCCGCGCGATCAGTAGCAATGCTTCTGGAATTAGCGGAACAGACTGGAGCCCGGATCCATTTTTGCCACGTCAGCACCGCAAAGGAACTGGAGTTAATCGCTAAAGCAAAGCAGAAAGGTTTATCCGTTACTTGCGAAGTAACTCCCCATCATCTTTTTCTGACCGAAGAAGAATACGACAAAAAAGGGAATTGGGTCAAAATGAACCCGCCTTTAAGATCAGAGGTAGACCGCCAAGCGCTTTGGCAGGGAATCAAAAATGGGGTAGTGGACACCATTGGCACGGATCATGCTCCTCATACCCGTAAGGAAAAACAAAAAGATTATTGGCAGGCTCCTGCCGGCGTGCCAGGAGTAGAAACAATGCTGCCTTTACTACTGAATGTGGTTTCGCAAAGTAGGCTGGAACTGGAACGATTAATTCAGCTGACCAGTACTAATCCTGCTCAGATATTCAAAATCCAAAACAAGGGAGAAATAAAAGAAGGTTTTGATGCTGATTTGGTACTAGTAGATTTAAATGCGAGGAGTAGAGTAATCGAAAACGAATTAGAAACCAAATGCGGCTGGTCACCCTTTGTTGATTGGCAACTCACCGGCTGGCCCAGAAAAACAGTTGTTGGCGGCAATTTAATCTATGATGATCATATAATTTCTAATAATTTAACGGCAAAGGAGGTTCAATATTATGAGCGACTATAAAAAAGAGTTTATTGACTTTTTAGTAAAGTCCGAAGCTCTAAAATTTGGCGAGTTTACCTTAAAAAGCGGCCGGAAGTCCCCCTACTTTTTCAGCACGGGCAACTTTAACACCGGTGCTTCAATCTATAAACTGGGCTATTTTTACGCTTCCAAGGTGGCGGAAGAAAAGATTGATTTTGACGTGATTTTTGGCCCGGCTTACAAAGGAATTCCGTTGGCAGTTTCAACCGCCATTGCTTTGGCGAAAGATTTTAACCGGGATAAAAGCTATCTTTTTGATCGCAAGGAAGTGAAGGATTACGCGGATAAAAGTGCCTTTGTCGGCTACGAACCAAAAGAAAAAGAAAAAGTGCTGCTAATTGATGACGTAATGACCACTGGAAAAACTAAAGAAGAGGCGATTGAAAAAATAAAAGCACAGTTCCCCAAAGTAGTTTTCAGCTGCCTGCTGATTGCTTTTAACCGCCAAGAAGTGGATGGGGAGGGCAATAACGCGATTGAGGAGTTTGAGCAGAAATTCAGTATTCCGGTTAAAGCAATTGTTACGGTAAAAGAAGTGATTGACTATCTGCACAACCAAGAAATTGAGGGGCGAGTATATCTGGACAATAAAACAAAAAGCCGTTTGGAAGATTATTTAAAAAAGTATGGCGTATCATAAAAACAAAAAACATCCAATACCGGTTGTCGGTGCGTATGTCTTTAATAAACAGGGAAAAATTCTATTGATTAAGTCCAAGAAATACAAGGATAAATACGGCGGACCAGGTGGCCATATTGAATTTGGCGAGACTATAGAGCAGGCGCTCAAACGTGAATTGTTTGAAGAAACTGGTTTATTAGTATCTAATCCTAAGCTTTTTGATATTAAAGAGTTAATTAATTCTAAAGAATATAAAAAAAGCGGCCATTTCGTTTCTTTTAGATTGTATGGCTGTGCTTTTTCTGATAAGGTCAAGCTGGATCCAAAAGAGGCTTATGAATATGTTTGGGTTTATCCCAAAAAAGCTCTGAAAATGAACGTAATGGAACCCACCAAGCAGTCAATTAAAAAATTAATTAAGCTAAAAAAAGATGGAGAACTATCTTAAGGAATACGGAGCAAATAAATAATCATTTATTTTAAATTTTATGAGCAATTTAGAACAAAGACTAAAGCTTACTTACCAAGAACGGGCAGTTTTAGCAAAAAATCCAGTTTCTTCCCGCTTGCTGAAATTGATTGGGGAAAAAGAAACCAATCTCTGCTTAGCGGTGGACGAGCCGGAAGCGGAACTGGTATTAGCGCTGGCCGATAAAGTAGGTCCGGAAATCTGCGTGTTAAAAACTCATATCGATATTATTGAAGAATTCAAGCCGTCCTTAATTAGGGAGTTAAAAAGCCTTGCAGAAAAACATCAGTTTTTGATATTTGAAGACCGCAAGTTTGCCGATATCGGCAATACCGTAAAAATGCAGTATGAGAAAGGGGTTTATAAAATTGTGGAATGGTCTGATTTAACCAATGCCCATGTTATTCCGGGCCCGGGCATTATTGAGGGACTCCAGGAAGTAGCCAAAGAGAAAGGATTAGAGCGGGGACTGATTCTACTAGCACAAATGAGTTCTAAGGACAATTTAGCTACTGATGATTACACTAAAGCAGCGGTCAAAATGGCCGAAGAATATTCTGATTTTGTGGTCGGATTTATTGGTAACGGCGGTCAGGTGGAAGAATTAAAGAAACTATCGGATTTAGCCGATCCCAAGTTCAGTATTATGACTCCCGGTGTGAAGTTGGGCGGTGGCAAAGATACTCTCAAACAGCAGTACACCACTCCAGCGGATGTAATCAAAGCAGGCTCCGACATTATCATTGTTGGAAGGGGAATCTATGGTGAGGATGATCCGCAAGAAGCCGCTAAAGAATATCGGCAAGCGGGATGGAAATCGTACCAAGAGAGATTAACATAAAATGTATAATTTATCGAATGATTCCTGTTTAAATGTCATTCCCGCGAAAGCGGGAATCCAGAACTATAGAATAAAGAAATCACTAATCAAAATTAAAATCCTTTGGTCTGGATGCCGCATCAAGTGCGGCATGACATAAGAAGAAACATTATATAACTATTATCCAAAATAATATAAATCAAATATGAAACATCTATTAACGCTCAAAGATTATTCCAGGGGAGATATTGAAAAAATAATCAACCAGGCGATTGAAATTAAGGCTAATCCTAAAAAGTACGCTGATCTTTTACAGAACAAAACGTTGATCATGCTGTTTCAAAAAACATCCACGCGCACCAGATTAAGCTTTGAGGCGGGAATGACCCAACTGGGAGGCCACGCCATTTTTCTGGACAGCCGCACCAGTCAATTTGCCCTGACCGATTTCAAAGATGAAATCAAAGCCGTGATGCGCTTTGGCGATATTCTGATGTTCCGGGCCAGAAAATTTTCAGACGTGGAATTAACCGCTTCTTTAAACCAAATTCCGGTTATTGATGCCTGTTCCGAAAAATACCATCCCTGCCAGGCCTTGGGTGATATTTTGACCATGGCCGAAAGCGCCGGTGGGCTTTCTAAAATCAAAAAAGTGGTTTGGTTAGGCATTGAAAATAACGTCAGCAATACCTTGAAACTGGCCTGCGCAAAACTGGGAATCAATGTTTATCTAGTAACTCCCAAGGCTCACGAAATCAGCGTTGATGAGGAATTAAATGCCATGGCCGAGGAGACTGGCCATGTTCGCAAAACCTTGGATTTAGCCGCTGCCATGACTGATGCTGACTTTGTGCATACCGATACCTGGATGGATATGGAATTTTTTGAAGAAGGAGAGGTAAAACCGGAATTCAAAGAGGAATACGAAGCAAGAATCAAAATGTTCCAGCCATATCAATTAAATGCCGCACTGGTAAATCAATATGGCGGTAAAGCTAAAATAATGCACTGCATGCCCTGCCACGTCGGCTATGAAATAACCCGCGACGCCATTGACCATCCCAATTCCTTAATTTTCTCCCAAGCAGAAAATCGCCTCCATATTCAGAAGGCGATCATGTTGTATTTATTGAAAGGATAGAAAATCTTGATAACTTATTTACAACGTCAACGTAGGCGCGATTCGCGAATCGCGCCTACAACTGATGGCCATTTTTAGCAAGTGTGTAGGAAATACCCTTGACAATTTCGTTATTTAGGTGTACTTTTAATTGCTCTTTCAAAATAAGTAAAACCATACCTCTATAGAATAGGTTCTAAAATAAAGCCGCAGCTTTAAGGGTGAAAAACAGTTGCACTTTTGAAGCTGCGGCCGGTTATGCCAAAGCTCGCCTACCCGAGACGATTTTCTCGGAAAAACGTCCTTATTACAAAAGGAGGAACAGCCATGTCAAAAGAAAAACATGGAACAGCCTCATCCCTAAAAGAAGGACAACTTGCTGAATTCGTGGGAGCAGGAACTAAAGCTCTTATTCTGATCTCAGCCAAACTCGGCCCGAGACTCACTCATATTTGGGCCAACAACGGAAAGGCAATGGAGCATGCTTTCTTGTCGGTTTTCGCATCACCGCCCCCTGGGTTTCTCAAGAGAATCACTGACAAACCCCTTATCCTGGACTCAACCGACGGGTCGGAAATCCTACCGGATGCGGATGTATTCGCTCGCATCCTCTGTGATTTAGACATTGGTGAGGCAGGAGCGGCAACGGAAGCGACGCCCGTGCATGTGTATGAGATAGTGAATGATGCAACTTTTAAACAAATGTTTGGCTCCCTGAACGCAGACGTAGAGAAAGTCTGCCTTACCCAAGCCCAAATCAAGGGCTTTATAAAGAAACACCATCAGTGGCTGAGGCGCTACGACTGTTCAACATTATTTCTGTTTAAATCACATGGCAAGTTTTTCGTTGCCCAGGTGTGTATAAGTTCTAGTGGTAAGCTCGCATTGGACGCCTACTGGTTAGAGAACTTGCACCTTTGGGACGCTGAGTGTTGTCATCGTTTGGTGGCTCCGCAACTGAACTGACCTTTAGGTTTTTTCTCTCAGGCAATTTATCCCTTGGATTTCAAGCATTAAAGAATCTAAGGGATTTTTTTAACAACCCACTCCCTAATTTTCTCCCAAGCAGAAAATCGCCTCCATATTCAGAAGGCGATCATGCTCTACTTATTAGAAAAAATTTAACTATTTTACAGGATTAATCAGCAAATAAATAATTGCAAACCCGACCGCAATGGCGGATAAAACATACATCACGATGAGCAAATCCTGATGGGTGCCGGTTTTGGTTTTTTCTTTGACTTTTTCTTCTTTAGGCATAGTAATTGGCTAGCTCTTATGTTTTTAGTCTACTCTTTTTATATTGAAAAGGCAATTCTATGTACAGTTAACACCTAGGGGTGACACTTGGTATAGTTAGGGGTAACACCTGTTAACTATTAACCAAACCCATCTAA
>PEXU01000048.1 GCA_002774635.1 Candidatus Kerfeldbacteria bacterium CG08_land_8_20_14_0_20_40_16
TAGGAAGACGTTTTAGTGAGGGGATCAGTCTTACTTCTTTTAATAATTGGAAATCGGTTTTAAAGAATCTTAAAAAGATGGGATTAGACGGAATTGAAGTTTATGCAACTGACCACTTTATCCGTGATCAAAAAGCATTGTATCAATTTGCTCGAAAAAATCATTTGCTGATCAGTGGGGGTAGTGATTTTCATAATAAAAAGATTCCAGGGTTAGCTTTAGGATGCCTATCAAAAGCTCGAAAAATTCCTTATTCAGTCGGAAAGAATCTACTCAAAGCGATAAATCCCAAATTCACATTTCAGGCAAAATAGTTTAAAATAGGATTAGGCCTTAGCTTTTTAGCTGGTAGCTTATAGGATGTCGCTTGTTAGAATTTCCAAAAGTTTAAGAAGCTAATAAGCTAAAAAGCTAATCAACTAAATAAAATACTATGCCTAAGCAAAAAGAGCAAAAAATGTTTGAACCGCAGGAAAAAGATCCCGAAAGATTGTTATCCGCTGGAGCGGCCAATCCTGTTTTAAAACTGATATATATTCTAGTAATCAACGCCGTTGTTTTTGGAGTGATTTATACTGTTGTCTATCTGCTTTTTGAACAAAACAGCGCGAACTCTAAAATAGCAGCGGAGACAGTTACCATAATTACCTTAATAATCAGTTTAATTTTTTGGGTAAAAAATAAGAACAAATAAAAATGTCTAAGCCGATTATTGAGCTAGAAAAAATCGACAAAGCGTATCAGTTGGGAAAAGAACATTTTTTACCCGTTTTGAAGAATATTAACATCACTCTTAAAAAAGGTGATTTTATTGCTATTATGGGGCCGTCTGGCTCAGGCAAATCCACCTTGATGAATATTATTGGTCTGCTCGATCGGCCTAATGCCGGAGTGTATCGTCTGGACGAACAGAACATTGAAACTTTGCCGAAACGTCAGTTTCCTAAGCTGCGGAGCAAAAAGGTCGGTTTTATTTTCCAAAACTACAATCTTTTGCCGCGCTACTCGGTCTACAAAAATGTGGAGTTGCCGTTAATTTATGCGAAAGTGCCAAGAATAAAAAGAAAAGAAAAGGTGATTAACGCCATTAAAGCGGTGGGCCTATCGGATAGAATAAAACACAAACCCAATGAACTATCGGGCGGTGAAGCCCAGCGCGCTACGATTGCCCGGGCAATAGTGAATGAACCGGAAATAATTTTAGCGGACGAACCAACTGGAAATTTAGATACCAAAACAGGAAAGGAGATTATGGCCTTATTGAAAGAGGCTAATAAAAAAGGGGCCACCGTTATAGTTGTCACGCACGATCCCCAAATAGCTCAATGGGCCAGTAAAACTGTGGTTATGGTTGATGGAGAGTTCGTTGGCGGAAAGGAGGGAAGAGAATGAATATTTTAGAAAGCATCCGCTTTGCCATTTCGGCTATCTGGGCGAACAAACTCCGATCGCTTTTGACGATGCTCGGAATTATCATCGGAGTTTTTTCGGTAATTACTTTGATTAGTATCGGTGATGGTGTGCAAAGTGAATTTTCCAGCGCCGTTGATTCTTTCGGCGGAAATCTGGTGGCGGTGATTTCCGGCGACATTGAAAAAGGAGGAATGGGGGCAGAATCGTTTTTAACCATGTCCTCGCTGACTATGGATGACGTCAAGGCGATTGAATCAGTAGAAAACGTCAATGCCGCAGCGCCCCTAATGCTGGTTCCCGGGGCGGTTACTCCTCCTGATAAGGATCCTTATCTTCCCATGGTGGTGGCAACCAACAATCAGATGGATGAGGTGGTGGATATTAAGGTTATCGAAGGAAGGTATATCTCAGAAGAAGATTTAGCCAATAAGTCCCGGGTGATGCTAGTAGGGCGTGACGCCGCCAAGCAGGATTTTGAAGGATTAGCGATTGGCCAAAAAGTTACTATTTTAGAAGAGAAATTTGAGGTAGTGGGGATTATTGAAACTGATTTGGAATTTTTAGGCGGAGGCAGCGGGAAGGAAAACAATTTTTTAAGCAATCAGCTGCCTAATTTGCACGAAGCGTACATGATGCCGATAACCACTGCGGAGGACATTCTAGAGGCACTGAATATTTTTAGAATTATGATTGATTTTAAGACCACCGAAGCGGTTCCGGCTGGCGTGGAACAAATTAGAGAAGTAATGCTTAATCAACATAAAGGAATTAAGGATTTTTCTGTCCTGACCACTGAAGACATGCTTGATCTTTTCGACAAATTTTTTGGAATTTTGACCAGCGCGGTGGTTGGCATTGCGGCAATATCACTGATTGTCGGCGGGATTGGCATTATGAATATCATGCTGGTCTCAGTAACGGAGCGCACTAGGGAAATTGGAATTCGAAAAGCGCTGGGAGCATCCGGGGCCAATATTTTATTCCAGTTTCTTGTTGAATCAGGAGTACTGAGCCTGATTGGAGGTTTTTTGGGAGTGGTGCTATCTTTTACCGTGACCCAAATAATCACTCAGTATGCTGGAATCCCGACATTGATAACTCCTAAGGCCCTAATTCTGTCAGTCGGAGTTTCGATGGGAGTGGGAATAATTTTTGGTCTAATGCCTGCCTCTAAAGCGGCCCGTAAAAATCCAATTGATGCTTTAAGGTACGAATAACTATCTAATTTCCAATTTTCAATTCACAATTATCAATAAATTCTCAATTTCTAATTTTCAATAAAATCAGGTTTGAAAATTGATAACTGAAAATTCCAAATTCAATGGGTAATAAAAAATCGACACTATCTAAAGAAAAAGTTGAGCGAAGCCTGAAAAATGTAATGGATCCCGAGCTGGGAGTAAATATTGTAGATCTTGGTTTAGTTTATGGAATTGACATAGAAGGAGGAACAGTGAATGTTAGAATGACCCTTACTTTTCCAGGATGTCCGCTGGTTCATCAAATAATTGGAGATGCCAAGCAAAGAGTAGAATCAATTCCAGGGGTTAAGAAAGCAAATATTGAACTGGTCTGGGATCCCCCCTGGACTTCCGACAGGGTAAAAAAAGAAATTAAAGATAAATTAGGGCTATGAAAATAAACAACAGAAATCTGATCATAACTATTGTCGCCGCCGTTGTTATTTTAATTGGCTGGTCTTGGCTAAATCAAAGCAACTATTTTAAGAGTAATTCCTCCGAAGGAATTAAGGGCGCCAATACTGAAACAGAAACCAATATCAATGAACAGTTGCAGGATCCTAGAATAGCAATTGTGTTCCCCGGTAATCAGACTGTTTTGAATCCAGGGCCACTGATCGTAAAATATGCCCTTTCCGGAGAATTGAACCAAGTGGACCGCATTGATTTAAGAGTATTTCGAGGGTCAGACACTGTTTTGCAAAGAACCGGTTCCTTTAGTCAATTAGAAAAAATTGGTAGCGTAATGATTCCTAATTTGGAAGAGGGGGAATATCACTTGTTGGCGCGGCTAGTGAAAAAGGACGGCACGTTCTATAATTCAGGTTTTTCCCAGGCCTCAGCGCTGTTCCGCGTGAAAGAAAATTCGGTTAATCAGCCAGTTAATCAATAAGTCAATTTATCCTGTGAATTTATCATCTTACTTTGCCTTTATCGTTTGGTTTGTTTTACTGGTGCTATTTAGTTTTGTCTTAGACTGCTTATGGTGCCGCATTTTTCCCCGCCGAGGATATCGTTTGTTTATCACATTGGGAATTGTTATTCATGAATTAAGTCATGCGATTGCTTGTGTATTAATGCGAGCGAGGATATTCCGGATCCGTTTTTTTGCGCCGGAGGGCGGTGCAGTGGAGCACGGCCCGCCCAAGATTCCTATAATCGGCAAACCCATTATCGGCCTCGCTCCGCTTTTTGGCTGTAGCCTTGCTCTTTTGGGACTGTTTTTTCTGTTTAAATACCAACAGGATTTGCCCAGCATTGATTTCAGCGCTTCATTTTTTGCTAATATTAAGGAGCTTTTTCAAAGCACTTTGGATTTTTTCCGCAGTTACGCTAATCACTGGACTTTTTGGCTTTTTCTTTATTTCTCCGCCAGCATTGCCGCTTCTATAGCACCTAGCACAACCGATCTAAAGAATGCTTTTTGGGGAATCATATTCTTGGTAGTACTAGGATGGGCGCTGGTCTATTTCCAGATCGGGGAGAACTTTGTCGGTAAAATAATAAATCAGTACTTAGGCAGAGTGATCACATTGGGCGCCTTAATGGAATCAATTGTCCTTGTTATTACTGTGCCTATTTATTTTATAAAAAAATTAGTTTCGCGAAATGCGCTATTCTAAAAAAGCAGCCCAAAAGCCGCATTACCGCACGCCGGTTTATTTTAGAAATAAAAGTTACGCGGCTGTTCAATTGAAGCTTAAAGTAAAAAGGAAAAAGTCATAGTTGAAATTAGAAAGTAAATTGGAATAAAAAAGCTCCAATCAGTGAATAACGATTGGAGCTTAAATATTGAGCTCTGGGCGATGCTAGCTGATCAAATGAGACGAGCTCTTATCCACTCTTCTTGACAGGCTGATTACTAAGATATACGATACCAAGACTATGGATTGGTTCTTTGTAGATTAAGGATAACCCACTAGCGGAGGAGATGATGAAAACTTATCAAACTCAAATTGGGGATCAGGTTCTAAGTTTCCATTACCTCTTTGAATATCAGGAGGTAGAAGGACCTGCCGGAGGTATGACGGTTAAAGCAACGGGAAGAAATACTGGAGGAACAGTAATTCCTTGTCGGGAGGATGATGATTTTAGTCGTTTATGCGCCCAAAATGGGCCTCAAGCAGTGGAGAATTTCAAAACACATCTGCGGGCTCAGTTTCCTAGAAAAAGGATAGATTTCCAAATCACAACTGTGCCGTGCGGAGGATATGGGTGGCAATAACCTCCCGCTTTCTTTATCTTGAGATTTTGAGACTAAAGCCCGAGCGTTATCAGACGTCGGGCTTTTTTATAATGCCTCTTTCCTATTTTATAATCATAAGATATAATCAAGCTAAATAAAAGCAAAAGACTGACCTTTTCATCTCAAAAATTAAGGAGTAGCGAAATGCCAACAATTGTAAACTGTCGATTATGCGGGGGCACTTTTTCGGTTGAAACAGGAGCAGAAATTTTACCAGAGCACCCAAATCCAGAAGGCAAACCGTGTCTTGGCAGCACTGAGGTCGGAATTTCCTCACTGGACAACCAGGACGGTAACCAAAAAGACGAAAATCGAACACTTCCTTAAATCAGCGCTGGAGGATATAAACTATGGAATCTCAAAGCGGAGAGGAACCTATTCATGTCAAAGTCAGGGCAAGAATAACGCAGTGGGTTTACCGAACAACCAATATCGCACCGTCCGCCAATTTGCCGAAGATGGTGGAGCAGTTGATTATTCAAGGTCGTTGCCAGTTGGCAGTTGAATTGATTTTCGGAATTGAGCTTAAAAACCCTCCCATCGACCACATGGATCCAAAAGAGCTACTCTTTTTAAGAACGCTTGCTCGAGGAGGAAATTCAAGATTGATTACCATAATTGCTCAGCCGGAAAATCATCGTTGGGTAGATGGAAAAATTTTGGACACTGACGGGCAATATGTTATCACTATCTATCCTGGTGAAAACATAGCTCTTTTAGGAAAAGCAGCCAGAGAAGTTAGTGCTTTTAAGTTGATTCTTAATACAGGAACCCCCTTAGCTGCAGCCAGAGAGGCTAAAATTGGAAGAAGTCCGTATCAACTGAGCAACAAACCGTACCGTAAGTTTGGACGAGTAAAAAGGGCGTAGCACCTTATCAATCTGACTAACACCTGCGGTGCGAATTAAGCACGCAGGTTTTTTTGTTTGACTAAATTAATTGAAGTGCTAAGATTCTATAATACCGGTTATGATCTTTTCAGTTAAAATAGAGGAGGTAATCGTGTCACTCGCAAAAGTTAAGAAAACTGCCGATCAGCATGAGCAACATCAAAAGAGTATGGTGGAAGCTCAAAGAATGTCGGGATTGCCCAGCGGCGCTCCTCCCGAAGCGATGGCCCGAATGCTGGTTAAGAAGGGATTGGTGGCAGAGGCGGTCGATCTGATCTTTGGAACTTCGCCAGAAAAGGCGCAGGCCAACATGAAAACTCCGGACTTGGAATTCTATCTTGCTTTGCGGCAAGGAGACCTTAGACCTTTGCTTAACGAAGTTATTGAAGCACACCGGTGGCGCTCAAAGCGGATTTCGGACGGCGAGCACCAAATCAGGGTTTATCCCGGAGAAATTTTGGTCCTTCCCAGAGAGGTCGTCAATCGGTTTAGCGAGCTGATCTGCTAAATTGGCACTTCGTTAAAGTCAAACCTGTTCGGATTCGATTCCGGGCAGTTTTTTTATGTCAAAAAATCTGCTACAATAATAAGGGTCATTAAATGCCTAAATTATGGGGATAATTATCAAATGGTTAATTTCCACCGTAGCGATAATTGTTACCGCTTATTTATTGCCCGGGGTTACCGTTTCCGGTTTTTTAGCAGCGGTCATTGCCGCCGCAGTCTTAGGCATAATTAATGTGGTAATCAAGCCGATTTTAGTGATTCTGACACTGCCGATTAACATTCTTTCGCTGGGCCTGTTCACCTTGGTAATTAACGCCCTGTTGGTAATGTTAATGGCTCATATTGTGGAAGGGTTTGATGTGAAAAATTTTTGGTGGGCACTGCTTTTTAGCGTCATTCTTTCTATAATTAATCCTATTTTGTCGAAAGTATTCAAATAATTTTTAAACTAAAAAACTCATGAAGTCCACAAAAAGCAACTCTCCTAAAGCCAAAACTCTTATTAGCTGGCCATTTTTTGTAATTGTATTGGTAATCTGTGGTCTTTTTACCGTCGCCCTAATTATAATTCTAAATTATCAGGTGTCTCTAAACCACAACACAAATCAGTCGATAGTTACCACTAGTTTGCCTAAATTTGCTTCCTGTAATGCGCTTTATAATAAATTAAAGGAAGTGGAACAAACAAATTATCGGACATCTGATGTTCTTAAGGCAACAGGTTCTGCTGAACAAGCAGCCGAAGGCGGGGGCGGCGCGGAGTATTCTGAAACCAATATTCAAGTAGAAGGAGTGGATGAGGCGGATACCGTAAAGACGGATGGGAAGTATGTTTACACAATTTCCGGAAAGATAATAACCATATCGCAGGCTTACCCTCCTGATCAAGCCGAGCTGCTTTCCAAAATAACCTATGATGACAATAGAACACCATCGGATCTATTTATTGACGAAAATAATTTGTTGGTTTTTGGCTATAGCTATCCTTATCAAGTAACTACCGGCGTTTCTGAAGTTCTGCCCAGCTACAGTTCCTTTACTTTTATCGAAATTTATAACCTGAAGGACAGGAAAAATCCAGAACTGAAAAGAAAAATAGAATTAGAAGGTAATTATTATTCTTCGCGCAAAATAGATAATTATGTTTACTTTGTTCTAAACAGTTATCCAGATTATCGGCTTTTCGAAAATAAACCAGAAGATCTGACTGATAGCACAATTGTTCCTATTTTTCGAGATTATAAAACAACGGAAATAACAGGAGCGGAAAAAGAATTTGATTCTATGGTAAAGTGTTCCGCTGTTTCGTATATTGAACCAATTGTGACCGATCAGTATCTGACGGTGGTGGGAATGCCGATTGATGATTACGATAAAGAAATCAGCAAGGAAGTAATTTTAGGAGGCAGCGGCAACATTTACGCTTCACTCCATAATCTCTATGTTGCTAACACCAACTACAGCTATTCCGGAGGTATTCTGAACGAAATTATTCCTTCCAGTAAAGAAGAAACGGTGATTTATAAATTTTCTTTAGACCAAGGAGCGGTCAAGTATCAAAAAAAAGCAACGGTACCTGGAACAGTCTTAAACCAGTTTTCTATGGATGAGCATAAGGATTATTTCAGAATCGCTGCCACAATCGGACACGTTAGCAGAAGCGGCGGGGGAACCACCAATAACGTTTATGTTTTAGACGAAGGGTTGAAGCAAGTTGGATCAGTAGAAGACATTGCCCCCGGTGAAAAAATATATTCCGCCCGCTTTATGGGAGATAAAGCCTACCTAGTAACCTTTAAAAAAGTAGATCCGTTTTTCACCCTGGACATGTCTGATCCTAAAAATCCAAAAATTGTGGGCAAACTGAAAATTCCCGGTTACTCCGACTACCTCCATCCCTATGATGAAAACCATATTATTGGTATTGGGAAAGAAGCGGTGGATGCTGAAGACCCCTCGACTCCGCTCGGGGCAGATTTTGCTTGGTATCAAGGCTTAAAGATGGCTATTTTTGACGTGACTGATTTCGCCAATCCTAAAGAAATGTACAAAGTGGTAATCGGCGACCGCGGAACTGATTCCCCAGTACTTAATGATCATAAGGCATTTTTGTTCAGTAAAGATAAAAATCTATTAGCCATTCCCGTTTTATTAGCGGAGATTGATCAAAGCCTAAAAGATAATCCCGATACTTCTTCGAATACCTACGGCGACTATGTTTATCAGGGAACTTACGTCTATAAAATCTCTTTGGATAAGGGATTTGAATTGCAGGGGAGAATTACTCATTACGAAGACGATAATGCCTTCCAAAAATCGGGATACTACTTTGACAAGGGCAATAATAGCATCAGCCGCAACTTATACATTGATAACAGTCTTTATTCCATCTCTAACGGAAAGATAAAGATCAACTCACTGACTGATCTTGCTGACCAGGGCGAAATAGTATTGCAATAGGAATATTGGGTATAGATGGAAGATTGTATTCTCTAAGGAATAGACCCTTCGACTTCGTCCCGCTCAGCGGGGCTTCGCTCAGGGTAAAACTAGTCAAATTTGACAAAATAAGATATACTTTTGATATAATAATTTAATCTGTGTATAACTAATAAGTAAAGGAGTTCATAGCATATGAGTAAAATGACTAAGTCTCAACTGATGACAACTCTGGCCGAGAAAACCGGCCTAGCCAAAAAGGATGTCGTCACCTTATTGGAAGCTCTGACCGAGCTTGCCTATAACGAGACCAAGAGCTCCGGTGAATTTACCCTTCCGGGAATTGGGAAGATGGTAAAAAGACACCGAGAAGCTCGCATGGGCAGAAACCCAGCCACCGGTGAGCAGATCCAGATTCCGGCTAAAACGGTACTCAAATTCCGAGTGGCCAAAGCTGCCAAAGACGCAATTCTATAGACCAATTAAAGGAGGAAAAAAGACCGATCCCGTTCGAAGCGGGAGGTCTTTTTTATTAATTGTCGGAAAAGGGATGATTGAGGTATAATGAGAATATTAAATTATGTCTAAAAGAACTTGGGCAATTATTTTTTTAGTACTAATTAACTTGGCGATTTTGGGCAATGCCGCTTATTTGTGGATAAAGTACGCCCTGTCTTTAATCAATAATTCCTTTAAGCAGTAATTAAATCGGTTGTTACTAATCAGGAATCGAGAACACGATCTTTTCTAAGAGAAATATTTCAAGCACAAAATAATAACTTAATGATTATGTTACTTAACCATCCATGCCCGAGTTGCCAGAAGTTCAAACAATAGTATCCGATCTTAATAAAAAATTAAAAGGACACGTCTTTAAGAAAATCTGGACCGACTGGCCAAAAAGTTTTCAGACTTCATTTGCAATTGTCAAAAAAGAACTGGTCGGCAGAAAAATCATTGGCGTCCGGCGCCGAGCAAAAAATATTCTAATTGATTTATCAGGCAGTAAAACTTTGTTGATCCACTTGAAAATGACGGGCCATCTTTTATATCGGGAACGAGGATGGAAAAACAAAGTCAAAAAAAATCATCCTTTGCTCGATCCCTACAATCAGTACATTCGGACCATTTTTTATTTAGATAAAAATAGGGAATTGGCCTTTTCGGACTTAAGGAGATTCGGAGAGATTTTGCTGATTAACACCAGTCAAGAAAGTGAGGTGCCGCGGCTGAAAAAACTGGGTCCTGAACCTCTAGAGCCGAAATTCAATTTTAGTCGATTGAAGAAGGTATTAAAAAATAAAAAAGGTCAGATCAAAACAGCTTTGCTTGACCAATCCGTAATTGCTGGCATTGGCAACATTTATGCCGACGAAATTTTATGGGAGTCCCAAATCCATCCCCGCACTAAAATTGATCAATTAACAACCGGTCAAAATAAGAAGCTTTTTTTCTCAATCAAAAAGGTATTGCGTCGCGCAGTCAGATACCGTGGAACTTCGGTTGCGGATTACCGGGATCTTTCCGGAAAGAAAGGAAAATATCAGCAAATCCGCAAAGTGTACCAAAGAACAGGGGAACCTTGCCCGCGCTGCAAAACTCTGATAAAAAAAATAAAGATAAATAATCGCGGCACCAATTATTGTCCTTATTGCCAAAAAGAAAAATGATTAAGTTTAAAAAACCATCTGATTATACCAAATACCGCCTGCTGGAAATGATTCCGGGAATTTTGACTTGGACTACCTTTGCCTTAGCCATTGGCCTTTCTTTTGTTAAACCCTTGTGGGTAATTTATTTTATTATCGTTTATGATTTACTCTGGCTTACTAGAGTGGTTTACCTCCAATTCTATTTGATTATCTCGTTCCGTCGCTTTAAAACGGCAGAAAAAATTAATTGGCTGGAACGATGTAGCGGGCACGAACGCTGGAGAGACATTTTTCATTTAGTGATGTTGCCCACCTATCAAGAAGGGATCGAGGTATTGCGAACAACTTTTGAAAGTTTGAAAAATATCAATTATCCTCTGGATAGATTTATAGTCGTTTTAGCAACCGAAGAAAAGGATCAGGAGAGGGCCCGCGAAAATGCGGCCATTATCCAAAAGGAATACGGAGATAAATTTTTCAAACTGCTGGTTACCGAACATCCGGCTAATCTTCCTGGCGAAGTGGCCGGCAAGGGAGCTAATTCTGCCTGGGCAGGCCGGAAAGCAAAAGGATTCATTGATGCTCAAAATATTCCTTATGAAAATATTATTGTTTCCTCCTTTGACATTGATACCTGCGTGCATCGGGAATATTTTGGGTATTTGACCAACATGTATCTCACTAATCCTAATCCCACTCATACCAGTTATCAGCCGGTTCCCTTGTTTAATAACAATATTTGGGATTCTCCTGCCTTAATGAGGGTGGTAGCCAACGGAACCACTTTTTGGCTGATGACCGAGCAGCTAAGACCTGAAAGGCTGTTCACCTTTTCCTCACATAGCATGAGCTTTAAAGCACTGGTGGATGTAGATTTTTGGCAGAGCGATATCGTAACCGAGGATTCCAGAATTTTTCTGCAATGCTTCCTGGAATATGACGGCAACTACAAAGTTACCCCGATGTATATTCCCGTATCAATGGATACCGTTTCAGGAAGCAATCTCTGGGAAAGTTTAAAGAACCAGTATAAGCAGCAGCGCCGCTGGGCCTGGGGAGTAGAACATTTTCCATATATGCTTTGGTTTTTTTCCAAAAATAAAACTATTCCCTGGCAAAAAAAGATTCGTTATATTTGGAACCTAGGTGAAGGAATGTATTCCTGGGCTACCGCTCCAATCTTGATTTTTTTACTGGGCCGTTTGCCTTTGGCAGTTGCCCGGGCCCAGCAGGAGACCTCCTCCCTGGCTCAAAACGCTCCTTACGTTCTGGAGATGCTGATGGTAGCGGCAATGATCGGACTTTTTCTTATGGCCGTCTTTAGCACTTTTCTGCTCCCTCCTCGTCCTAAGCAGATAAAACGTGCAAAATTTATTGAAATGATTATTCAATGGGTTTTGTTTCCAATAACAATGATTGTGTTCGGTTCCCTTCCCGCTATTGACGCCCAGA
>PEXU01000012.1 GCA_002774635.1 Candidatus Kerfeldbacteria bacterium CG08_land_8_20_14_0_20_40_16
TCATTGGTCTCTTAATCTTAAATCGCCGATTCAATTCATTTTAAACAGCCAGGATGCGCCCTTGTCCAAAAGTGGGTGGCCTGATACAATCCCTTGACAAAAGAAAAATTCTAAACTATCATGGTTTTGCCAATTAATCCCGGATGCATATCTGATTGCCCGCAGAAAGGGATAAAAAACTGCAGTCCTTTTTTGGACACGAAGAGGACCAGCAGAAGTCCAGCGCGGCCTTACAAAAGGCAACCAGCAAAAGGGCATCTGAGAGTTAGTTGGTGATTGATGCGTTGTTTGTTGAAGACATTGATTCCTTCTTTTTACTTTACGATCAATAGTTGATGTACACCGTGCGCGCTGGCAGAGGTAGTGTCCGATCCCCCGCTTGATTTGCTATGACTTGTTACGATGCATAAAGCGGGGGATTTTTCTATTCCCACTTAAGCCAGAGGATTTTTCTCTGTTTTTTTAGCGTTATTTAGCGATCCTACAAGCCTCGCTTTTATAGGTCAGGATTTCTGCTACAATAACTTATATGATTTCCTCTAAAAAAATAGTTACCATGGGTCAACAGTTTGGCTTTGATTTAATTGGCCTTATCCCGGCCAAGCCCAGTGCTGATTCAAAATATCTAGAGGAATGGCTCAAGCGCGGATACGCCGGAGGAATGAATTGGATTAGGCGGGTAAAGAAAAAGAGACTGAATCCGCTAGAAATATTTCCTGAAGCAAAATCCATTGTTTTAATTGGAATCAACTACTACCTTCAGGATCTGCCCGATGAAATCAAAAATGATCCCGCGCGCGGAATCATTGCTCGTTATGCCTGGGTTGAAGATTACCACAAGCTTGTCTTAAAAAAGCTGAGGGAATTTACTCAAGAGCTTTCTGGAATTCTAAAGCAAAAAGTGAATTACAAGGCTTATGTTGATACTGGCCCGACTCTAGAAAGAGAACTAGCGCGTCAGGCGGGCCTGGGATTTATCGGCAATAATACCAATTTAATTAATCACCAATTAGGATCTTATCTTTTTCTGGGAGAAATATTTTTGGATGTTGATCTAAGATCTTATATCCCCAAAATTATCGGATCCTGTGGAACCTGTCAAAAATGTATGAATGCTTGTCCTACCGGAGCTCTGGTTGATAAAAAAATATTAGATGCCCGAAAATGCATTTCCTATTTGACCATTGAATTAAAAGGAGAAATTCCCAAAGAGCTTCGGCCTTTAATAAAAAACAGGATTTTTGGTTGTGATATTTGCCAAGAAGTCTGCCCCTGGAACAGTAAAGCAAAGCCGACCTCTTTTTTCAAAGCTGTAGGCGAAAATGGCCATTTTCGCCTACGGGAAAAAGAGATTGCCCCGCCGCTTTTGGAACTGGCCGGGCTGTCAGAAGCTGAATTCAAAGAGCGGTTCAAGGAAAATTCTGTTCTGCGGGCGAAATACAGCGGTTTGATGCGCAATGTGGCGGTGGCTTTAGGCAACTGGGGAAGTAAGCAAGCTCTGATTGGAATTGAACATCTGTTAAATAATTCTAATCCTTTAGTAAAATCGCACGCCTTCTGGGCAAAAAAGCAAATCCTGCTATAATTAAGGCCAAATGAATCCTGACTTTTCTGAAATCCTGGATAAGGTCAAAAATCGCCATAAAGACGGTTTGTTCGTCAAGCACCGGCCAAACAAAAGCCGTTATTCTATTTTAAGAGAAGGAATGCCTAAAAAAATTCTAATTCACGGCATCCCTTTTTTAATTACCATGGATGAAAACGGTAAGCTGCAGGTGCTGAAAGGAAAATCAATTCTAATTCAAGACGGTTTGATTAACGAGGTTTTTGACGCCAAAAAGTTTTCCGGAGCCCTGCTTAAAAAAATTGATTTGATTTATGATGCCGAGCTGAGGGGTGGTATTGTCGTGACGCCCGGTTTTGTTAACACCCATGCTCATCCGCCAATGTACCTTTTAAGATCAACTTTAACCTTTTCTGAAGATAATCTGGATAAAACCTTAAAAGGAATGGCGAGCTTAGAAAGAAAAATGAAAGAGGAAGATTTTCTCTTGGGGGCGCTGGGTGATTTTACCGAGCAGCAGCGTTCGGGAATCACGACTACTTTAAGTCATTACGGCGTTTTTGAACCGATTGATCAAGCCGCCCAGGTCACCAAACAGAATGTGATCAATGCCTTAAGTGCCGTGAGTAATTCCCACCCTCAAAACTCGCCCGCGTTAGTAGCAAAATATTTGAGGAACAAAAACCATTATTACACTCAACCGGCCATAGCGATCCATGAATTAGCTAAAGCGTCACCCTCAGTTTTAAGAAGAATTGCCCAGCTTCAAAAAAAATACCAAGTGCTATTTACGCTCCACCTGGCCGAAACCAAAAAATCGAACGAGCGTTGTTATCAAAAACATCATGATTTACCCGTTCTAGTTTTAGAAAAATACGGATTACTGAATCATTTGACTCTTTTATCCCATGCGATTCACTTAACCAAAAAGGAAATTCTGCTCCTAAAAAAAAGAAAAGCAGGAGTGATTCATCTGCCCACCTCCAATCTTTTGCATAAAAGCGGACATTTTAACTATCCGCTTTTTCATAAACTGAAAGCAACCAACCGCATTGCCTTAGGTACCGATAGCGTGGTCAGTAAAAGCAGGCTTGATTTATTGACCGAGGCGCTCCAGACCAAAACCATGCATCAAGAACAGAAGATTGTACCTTATGAGGATCTTTTTAATATGATTACCGGCCAGGGAGCGGAAATTTTAGGTTTAAAAAAGACCGGAAAAATTCTACCAGGTTTCCGAGCGGATCTTGCTTTCTGGAAATTAAAAGATCGCGGTTTTTTACCCTACGATCCTGATCAGCCCCTGACTTTAGTAAGCAATATGATTACGCATGGTGGCCGGAATGTCCGCGATTTGATGATTAACGGTGATTTTGTTATTTCCAACCGGAGGCATAATTTAATCGACGAAAGCGAACTTTTACTCCAGCTTCAAGAAGCGCATATTAAATTGAGGAAGAGATAAATTAGAAAAAAGCAAAAAGAAAGCGCCCCTCGACAGGCTCGGGACGCTTTCTTTCATTTCTAATCAGCGGGATAATTAGGTGCCTGCTTCGCAATAGAAATATCATGGGGATGACTTTCCTTCAGTCCGGCGTTGCTAATTTTAATAAAGCGGGCTTTCTGTTGCAGTTCCTTAATTGTTTTGGCTCCCAGGTAACCCATTCCGGAACGAAGACCGCCAATAATTTGATAAACATAGTCTGCCAAATGTCCCTTATAAAGAACTTTGCCGGTAATTCCTTCGGGAACTAGCTTGGTCACATCTTTCTGGTCCGCCTGGCCGTAGCGGTCTTTAGAGCCTTTAGTCATTGCTTCCAGCGAGCCCATTCCGCGGTAGCTCTTGTAGATTCTTCCGCCCTCGTATTCGATTCGGCCCGGAGTTTCATCGCAGCCCGCGAACAGACCGCCGATCATAACGGAATCAGCGCCGGCGGCCAAAGCTTTAACAATGTCGCCGGAGTATCTAACGCCGCCATCCGATATTATCGGTACATTGTTTTTTCCTCTTCCTTTAACCGCTGCTTTAATGGTGCTAATCTGGGGGACGCCCACGCCGGCTATTATTCTGGTGGTGCAAATGGAGCCGGATCCGACGCCCACTTTAATGGCATCAGCTCCAGCCCGAATCAAATCGCGAACCCCTTCTTCCGTGGCAACGTTGCCGGCAATTACCTCCACTTTAGAAAAAATTCGGTCTTTTTTTAGAGTGCGTAGCGTATTAAGCACTCCTTGGGAATGGCCGTGGGCGGTGTCGATTACTAAAACATCGGTACCTGCTCCTACTAGTAAGCGTGCCCGTTCAATCGCTTCTTGGCCAACTGAGATTGCCGCGCCCACTCTTAACTGTTTCTTTTCATCCTTGCACGCCTGGGGATACAGTTCATTTTTTTCCAAATCGCTTCTAGTCACCATACTGACCAGTTTTCCTTCCTGATTAACAATTGGCAGAACAGAAAGATTGTTTTCCCGGATGATGGTATTGGCTCTTTTTAAAGTAATTCCCTGTTTGCCCATCACAATTTTATTCACCGGCTTCATTCGGAATTTAATTGGTAGTTTTTCGTCATCTGGCAAGAAATAATCCAGCTCGGTGAGCAGTCCCACCAGCTTGTTCTTTCCATTAACGATCGGGATTTTTTTATAGCCTTTGGTGTTTTTAATTTCAGCCACATCAGCAATTTTGTCCTCCGGTTGCAAAGTTACTGGATTTTCAATAAAGCCATTTTCAAAACGCTTAACGTAGGTTACTTCCTGCGCCTGTCGTTCCGGAGAAAAATTTTTATGAATAATCCCGATCCCACCTTGCAAGGCTAAAGCAATGGCCATTTTGCATTCGGTAACAGTATCCATCGGAGAAGAAAGTAAAGGAATTTTTAAAGAAATTTTCTTGGTTAGGCGAGTGGCAACGTCAGTTTCTTTAGGAAGCACCGCCGATTTCCTTGGAACCAAAAGGACGTCATCAAAGGTTAGGGTTTTTTCAAATTGAGCAAACATAATGTGGTAAATTTAAAATTAAAAGTGAAAAGCGAAAAATTACGGTTAAAAGCTAAAAATTGATTGGTTTGTCTTTATTGTAAGGATAATTTAGAATTATATCAAGGATGTTAATTTTCAATTCTCAATTTACAATTCTCACTGAATTTTCAATAATTTAGTTTTCAAACATTGATAATTGAAAATTGTAAATTCTATCAACATAAGCCATGAAACAAGAAAATAATAAAATTGCTGTACTCGATTTCGGAGGACAGTATGCCCACCTGATTGCCAATCGGGTTCGCCGGCTGGGCGTTTATTCCGAAATTCTCGCCAATAATGCTACTACCCAGCAATTGAGAGAGTTTAAGGGAATAATTATTTCGGGCGGTCCTCAAAATATTTCTGAAGATGATTCTCTAAAATGCCATCCTGGAATTTTTAAATTAGGAATACCTATTTTAGGAATTTGCTATGGCCACCAGCTGATTGCTCATCTTTTGGGAGGAAGAGTTGCACAGGGGAAAATAAAGGAATATGGAAAAACAACCATCAGCTTTAAGAAAAAGAGGGGAATATTCGAGGGTCTGTCGAACAAAGAAACGGTCTGGATGAGCCATGGCGATTACGTTTCTAAACTTACGCCGGATTTTGAAATAATCGGTACAACCGCTGATTGTCCTACCGCCGCCGTTGCTGATTATCAAAGAAATATTTTCGGTTTGCAATTTCATCCGGAAGTCACTCATACTGCCAGCGGCATGAAAATATTGAGAAATTTTGTCTACAACGTATGCCGAGCCCGCCAAGGTTGGAATATGAAGACATTTATCAGAACGGAAATTCTAAAAATCAAAAAGCAGCTGAAAAGTAAAAAAGTTTTCCTCTTGGTTTCAGGCGGTGTTGATTCCACCGTTTGTTTTGCCTTATTAAATAAAGCTTTGGGGTCAAGCAGAGTTTACGGTTTGAATATCGACAATGGCTTGATGCGTAAGAATGAACAAAAAGAAATTGAGGCGGCGTTTCGGAAGAACGGCTTCACTAATTTTCACAGGATAGATGCGGCAAAAGAATTTTTGGCATCCCTGAAGGGAGTTTTTGATCCGGAAAGAAAAAGAAAAATCATAGGGGAGGAATTTATTATTGTCCAAGATCAGGAAACAAAAAAGCTAAAATTAATTCCCCAAAAATGGGTCTTAGGGCAGGGGACAATTTACCCGGATACGATTGAAACGGGAGGGACAAAGCATGCCTCGGTGATTAAAACCCACCACAACCGAGTAGAAGCGATGCAAAAATTGATCAAGCAAGGAAGAGTCATCGAGCCCATCAAAGAACTGTACAAAGACGAAGTCAGGCAGGTCGGAGAGATGCTAGGTCTGCCGCACGATTTTGTCTATCGTCATCCGTACCCTGGGCCCGGGCTGGCCATTCGTTGCCTTTGCGCTGAAAAAGAATATCCCCTTAGAAAAAATTCAGAAGAGAACGCAAAAAGAATAGCGAAAAGATATAAGCTTAAGGCAAAAATTTTGCCCCTAAAATCAGTTGGGGTACAAGGTGATTCCCGAACTTACGCCCACCCTTGTGTTTTAGCGGGAAAAACAAATTTCCAAATTTTAGAAAAAGCTTCTACAGAAATAACTAACAATATCAGGGAGGTAAACCGGGTTATCTGGCTATTAACAAAGAGGGGTATCTCAAAGTTTCGCTTGAAAAAATCATATCTGACCAAAAAACGACTGGATCTTTTAAGAGAAGCGGATGCGCAGGTAAATGATTATTTACGGAAAACCAAGCTTTATGAATCAATTTGGCAGTTCCCGGTTGTTTTAATTCCGCTGTCTTTTAATGAAGGAGAGTCAATCGTCCTGCGGCCAATAAACTCTACGGAAGCGATGACCGCTAATTTCACCAAACTTCCCTTAAGGCACGTCAAAGCAATGGCCGAAAAAATAATGAAAATAAAAGGAATTGACGCGGTCTTTTATGATGTAACCAACAAGCCGCCGGCCACGATTGAGTGGGAATAGAAGGCGCGACGTCGACGTCGCGCCTTCACAAAAATAATGGTATAATATCCTAATGGACCAAACTACCAAAGAAGCAATTAAAAAAATCCAATCGTTTGAAGTACAGGGCGCCACTCAAATCACTCATATTGTTTTAAAGACCCTTCGGGAAGAAGGCGAGATTCAATCTAAAAAAACCAAAGTTCAATATTTGAAGGCTCTGAAAAGCATAGGTGTGGCTTTAGAGTTGGCACGGCCAACCGAGCCTTTAGCCCGAAATGCAGTTCGATTTGTTTTTCATTATTTGGAACATACGGCTAAAGGAAAATCGCTTGCTGAAACTCATCAGATTTTAAATAAAGCCATTAATTTGTTTACTAAGCTGCTGAAATATCAAGAGCAGAAAATTGCCGAAGCGGGAAGTAAATTAATCCGACGCAACATGCACGTGTTTACCCATTGCCACTCTTCCACGGTAGAGGAAATTATCCTGGCCGCTTTCCAAAAGAAAAAAAATTTTAAGTTATTCTGTACGGAAACTAGGCCACTTTATCAAGGTAGAATAACCGCCCGGAAACTTTTAAAGAAAAAAATAGATGTAACCATGGTGGTTGATTCTGCCGCTGATTTTCTGATCAGCCGCACCAGTGGAAAGGAATTAATGATGGATCTTATTTTTCTGGGAGCTGACGTAGTGACCTCGGGCGGATCGATTATTAATAAAATTGGCAGTTTTGGTATTGCCCAGGTGGCCCGTTATGAAAAAGTGCCGCTTTACGTAGCTACTTCACTACTCAAAACTGATCCAGAAACCTTTACTAATCGTTACGTAGCGATTGAAATGAGAGATCGCAAAGAAGTGTGGCCGCAGGGTCCAAAAGGACTGAAAATTATCAATTTTGCCTTTGACCGAGTCCCGGCCAGGTTTATTAATGGAATCGTTTGCGAGTTTGGAGTCATCAAGCCCCGGCAAGTGGCCAGCCTGGTCCAGCAGTATTATCCTTGGATTTTTCAGCCCATAAAGTAGATGGAGAAGTTTTACCGGAAATTTTTAAAGCCCAAATATCGTCCCAAGCGAAACGAATTGGTTGCTTCTTTTTATTTAGAGGCAAAAATAGATTTTCAGGAGGCAGCCGGAGGAGTAGCCGCGGAATCATCCATTGGCACCTGGACTGAAGTGGGCACTTTAAAGAAGGAAATTTTCAGAAAATTAGCGGCCCACGCTTTTAATCTGAACGCTAAAAAGAAAACTTTCCAAGTGGCCTATCCCTTGGCTTTAATGGAAAAGGGAAATATTCCCCAGTTTTTTTCCGGAATTGCCGGCAACATTTTTAGCATGAAAATTGTGAAAAACCTACGCCTATTTGATATTACTTTTCCTGAGGAGTATGTTAATAGTTTTAAAGGACCCCAGTTCGGCATTGCCGGAATTCGAAAGATAATGAATATTTACAATCGGCCTTTAATCGGATGCATTGCTAAACCAAAACTGGGGCTCACCGCTACGGAGCATGCCAAGCTGGCTTATCGGGTTTTTATCGGAGGAGTGGATATTTTGAAGGATGATGAGAATCTCACCGATCTTACTTTTGATCATTTTGAAAAAAGAGCCCACTTCACTATCCACTTAGCCAAAAAAGCGGAAAGAGAGACGGGCCAGAAAAAAATGTGCGTGCTGAATGTTACTGCGCCGCCGCAGGAGATGTTAAAGAGGACGCGGCTGGTCAAAAAATTGGGCGGCAAGGCAGTAATGGTTGATATCGTTTCCGTTGGCTTGGATAATGTTCAAATGCTCAGGTCCGAAAACCTCGGATTAATCATCCACGGCCACCGGGCCGGCCATTCTATGTTTACCAAAGACCCCAAGCACGGCATGAGCATGCTGGTTTTAGCCAAGCTTTCCCGGCTGGCCGGCATTGACCAGTTGCACACTGGCACGGTGGTCGGCAAAATGGAAGGGGAACAAAAGGAGATTTTAGCAATCAATCGCTTTTTAAAAAGCAAATGGTATAAAATAAAGCCAGTTTTGCCCATTGCTTCCGGAGGATTACATCCGGGAATGATGCCAAAACTTTACCGGATTTTCGGCCAAGACGTAATTTTCAATTTTGGCGGGGGAATCCACGGACATCCGGCTGGTTCCTTGGCCGGCGCCCAGGCGGCTCGACAGGCACTGGAGGCGGTTTTAAGAAAGAAAACCCTGAAAGCTTATTCTAAAAATCATTTAGAGTTGAAGCAAGCAATGGAGCACTGGGAATAATTAACAATTTTCAATTATCAATTTACAATTTTCATTAAATTCTCAATGATTCAATTTTCAAAACACATAATTGAAAATTGAAAATCGTAAATTGGAAATTAGTTGATAAAATGGCATTCTATCTCAAAGCAAAAAAACTGAATATTGAAACGGGCGATTATCCCGAAGTTTTATTGCATGAAAAAGAGGCGCTCAATTTTGGCATTCATGCCGGAGATAAGATCGGTCTTTCTTGGTACCGGCAGAAAAAGATTTTTGCTGTGGTTAATACCGCCGAAAAAGAAATCAAGCCCGGTCAGATCGGGCTGTTCGAAGAAATTTGGAAAAAATATCCCTGCCGTCAAAAAGAAATAATTGAAGTGGCCATGGTGGAAAGACCTTTATCCGTACATGCCATTGATAAAAAGCTGACTGGTGGCAAGCTGAATTATGCAGAAATTTATTCCGTAATCAATGACATTGTCAAACGCAAATTAGGAGCGGTGGAGCTGGCCTATTTTGTCGCTTCCAGTTTTGCTAAGCCTTATACCTTAGATGAACTTTATTATCTTACTAAGGCCATTGCCGACACCGGCGAAAAACTGGTGTTGCCCCATCGGATAATTGTTGATAAACATTCGGTGGGAGGATTGGCCGGGAACCGCACCACCATGATTGCCATTCCCATTATTGCCGCTTTTGGACTGTACATCCCTAAAACTTCTTCTCGGGCCATTACTTCACCGGCCGGCACAGCCGATACCATGGAAGTGCTGGCTCCGGTCAGTTTTTCCATGCGAAAAATCAAAGAAATGGTATTAAAGAACAAATCCTGCTTAATTTGGGGCGGAGGGCTAAGTATTGCGCCGGCGGACGATTTAATCATCAAAGTAACTAGGCCGCTGTCTTTGGAGCCTTACGATAAAATGATTGTCAGTATCATGGCTAAAAAAGTGGCCATGGGAGTAAAATATCTGGTAATTGATATGCCGGTCGGCCCCAAAACAAAAATTAAGACTCTCAAAATCGCCAATGAAATTGAAAACAAATTTCTTCATCTGGGAAAGCGCTTTGACATAAAAATAGAAGTGGTTAAAATTCCGGCCAAGGAGCCGGTAGGCAAGGGGATTGGCCCGGCCCTGGAAGCGCGGGACGTTTTAAGAGTATTACAGAGAAAGCACAAGCGGCCGTTGGATTTAGAAAACAAGACGCTGATTTTAGCCGGCAAGTTATTAGAGCTGGCCGGGCAGGTTCAGCGAGGAAAAGGAAAAGCAGCCGCCACTGAAATCTTGGAAAGCGGTAAAGCCTGGAAAAAAATGCAGGCGATTATTAAAAGCCAAGGTGGCAATCCCAATATTGATGCCAATAGTGTAACTTTAGGCGGTGAATATTTTAGAGTGTCGTCGCAAAAGACAGGCCGAGTTACTGCGGTAGACAACCGAGCCCTGGATGAAATTGCCCGTACTTTGGGTGCTCCCGTGGAAAAAATGGCCGGCATTTATCTGCACAGAAGAATCGGCCAGCGAGTAAAAAAAGGAGACAAACTGTTTACTTTTTACGCCCAGAACAAAGACCGGATTGAGCTGGCCAAAAAAGCAATTGAAAAAATAGAAATTTATTCTATTAATTAGATGATACAAAACAACAAAAATACCGCTCAAAAGCGGTTTTTGCTTTATTAAGTAGAGATTGATTGTATATTAATTAATCCTTGCAATAATTCCAAATTATGTTAAGCTGATTTACTCCATTAAATGCTCTTTTTATCCACAAAATATGGGAGATTAGCCATGAATGTAGACATTGCTTTGAGGCTCATTAATAGCGGCGAACTGAATGTTGATCAAATGACCGCAATTGCCAAAAGGGAAGGTCAGGAAGAGATCTGGGAAGCTGTCCTGGAAAAGCTCGACCTTGGTCAAAGGTCAGAAGACGAGCTGATTAAGTTTGGTGAAGAAGTTGATGGTTGGACTATCTGGAGTGCTATTATTAGAACCGGCAAACTGCAGCGAGGAAGATTAATCGAAATCGGCAAGAAGACTAAGGGTTGGAATGTCTGGGAAGCCATTATGGAAAAGCTGAACCTTGATCAAATGCTAGAGGACGAGCTGATCAAGTTTGGTGAACAAGCTGGTCATATAGTTGTCTGGAAAGTTGTTTTGGCAAAGCTGAACCTTGGCCAAATGCCCGAGGAGAAATTGATCCACATTGGCAAGCTGGCACGTGAATATAGTGTCTGGCAAACCATCCTGGCAAAGCTGAACCTTGGCCAAATGCCCGAGGAGAAATTGCTCGAAATCGGCAAAGATGATGAACATTTCCCTGCCTGGGAGATAATCCTCCAAAGTAGGAATATTAAGCAAATAACCGCTGATCAGTTAATCTCATTTGGCGGAAAAGCCAATTCCCAGAGTATCTGGGCTGCTATTGTCAAAACTGAAAAACTGGGAACCGACCAAATGATTAAAGTCGGTCTAAAGATTCAAGATGAAGATACCTGGAGGGAGATTGTTGAAAGATGGAGCATTGACCAGACATTGGCTCAACAATTAGTGCAGGAACCAGCGATTGAATATTGGTGTGTGGCTGAAGCCGTTTTAAAAGTGCTGGACCTTAGCCAGATGTCAGCTGATCAAATTTTTGAGATTTACGATAAGGGTCAGCGTGATAATCGCATTTTGTTTGCCGTTATCAAAAGCGAACAGCTACCGTCTGATCAATTGATTGAAATCGGTAAGCGGGTAACTGGCAGATATGTTAGGGAAGCAATCAGCGAAAATCTGGATTTCACAAAGCTGACAACTGATCAATTGATTGAAATCGGTTACCAAGTCAACAGCGATGAATGCTGGCGGATGATTGAAGAGCAGCTTGCCTAATGTCCTTGGCAAAGTTCTGTTTGATCCAACAAGGAGCTATTAATTCAAATAGCTCCTCTTTCATTTATAAATAGTTTTAATCGCGCTGACGAATATTTTTCAAATCTTCTAATCCGTAGAAATAACTCATAAATCATTCCTACGGGCTGATCTTACTTTTATGGATTTTGCTTTTTTCATTATCACTCGCTAAATGAACTTTCGGCAGTTTTTGCTGCCGCAGTTGCATTTAAAGTGAATGAAAACGTTATCTTTGCCGTAGTCAGAAGTGATTTCCTCTCCTTTTTTAATCTCCCGTAAAGCAATGTCGCAGCCGTTGATTACTTCGGTATTGGGCTCGCAGGAATGGTTCACGTATCTTTCCGGCGGGCTTTGCAGAATAAACTCATTCAGTTGGTAATTGGAAACATAATGCTTTTCCTCCTCCGGCAGAGCGCTCGCTTCTTTTTTTGTCAGTATCTTTTTAGGCTTCCATTTCAGCACCACTTCTCCTTTTTTAAAATCGCGGTTGGCAAAAACACCCCTTTGGTTGATTTTGGATTTTTTTACAATTATGTTAGCCATTATTCTTTTCCTTTTATAATAATTATTTTGAAATAATCCTCCAATGCCTTTCTTGGACCTTTTTGTTCAATTTCTTTTAAAAATTTTGCTCTCTTTTCCGAATCAGATAGACGGATGGTTTGAGCCAACAATTCAATTTGATCTTTGTTAATTTTCATCCCTGCCAGCGAGGTCGGGTTTACTATTTCAATGTTGTCAATATTCACTTCGGAAAAGTCAATCCCCGATAAGTCGCATCCTTCCATAGTTGCTTCGCTTAAATCAGCGCCGATAAAAAGCGCATCGTAGCCGGAACCGCCTCCAAAATCAGCATTGATCCACCTGGTTTTTTTGAAATTGCCCTCCATGCCGTTGAATCCAAAAAGCCCGCCGGTGTCTTCTTTGCGGGGTACTTTGCCGGATTCCGCCTGGCGCTTTCTTCGGGAAATCAAATTCTCCTGGTAGCCGAATTTTGCTCCTTCGGCCTCAACTTTGTAAAAGAATGCTTCTGGACCAAGGTCGGCAATAATCGCCTCGGTAAAATCACAGCCTTTAAGGTTCGTTCTTGTTTCAGTAACCGTTCCGTTGTCATTTTCTTCCGCACGGTAAAAATTTATTCCCCGAAGGTCAGAATGACAAAATTTTCTTCCTTCCAAATTCAGACCGGCTAAATCAAGATCGGTCAAGATCAGATTTTCTAAATTCTCGCCTTGCTCGAGCCTACCCGCCACTTCTTCCCTTGTCAACCGGTGTTGTTTCTTAATTTCTTGTTCCGGTAGCTTGAAATCATTATTAAATTTTTCCATACTCACCATACCTTTTCAAAAATTTTCTGAAAATGAAAACCATAAATTGCAAAAGTTACGGCCAAGGGAAAAAGGCGCGGGCGTCTAAAAATAGTCCAGAGTAGAAGTTTCCAATAATGACGCCTTTCTTTTCTAATAATACCCAAACGCAGGACTGATTTAAAAAATGCTCCTAAGTGATAGAAATGGAATCGAAACACTCTTTTCGGTAACGGCTGGTAATTTATAAGAAATCCTCTAACGCGCTGATAATAATTATTGGGAGAATAAAGGGCTTTGAGAATTTTTTTGTAACCGTTTAAAAGCGCCTCCTGATTCATTTTAGGAATAAAGTTAATGGTAGTATCGGTATTGTCACCGGTGATATCATTCACTAAACGATTCTCTTTTTTAAGACGCATGTGTAGCCTTGTCCCCGGAGTGGCATTTAATAAACCAACCATGGCGGTAACAATTTTGCTTTCCTGAATAAACTTAATTTGCATCTCAAAAATTGAAAGCTGATCGTTATCAAACCCGACAATGAATCCGCCCTGCACCTCTAAGCCAAAGCGCTGGATTTTTTTGACGCAGCTAAGCAGATCCCGGCTCCTATTCTGAAACTTTCCGCATTCCGCTAAGCTTTCCTTATTGGGTGTTTCAATACCAACAAAAACCGCGTTGAATCCGGCTTGAACCATCAATCGCATCAGCTCTTCATCGTCAGCAAGATTAATTGATGTTTGGGTGTTGAATAAAAAAGGATATTTCTTTTGCTTCATCCACTGGGTGACAGCGGGCAAGACCTCTTTTTTCAACTTTTCTCTATTTCCAATAAAGTTGTCATCCACAAAGAATACTGCGCCCCGCCAACCCTGCGCATAGATACTATCTAGCTCAGCCAATACCTGCTGCTTATCCTTTATTCGTGGTATCCGCCCGCAAAGTAAAGAGATATTGCAAAATTCACAGTTAAAGGGGCAGCCTCGGGAATACTGGATGTTTAGGGAAAAATACTTTTTGACATTAATCAGTTCCCAATTGGGGATGGGGGTCTTTTTAACATCAGCCCATTGGGGAGAAGTATAAATATGCTTAGCGCGCCCATTCTTTAAATCTTCCAGAAATGGAGGTAGGGTGATTTCCGCTTCATTGAGTACTAAATGGTCCACCTTTTCAAAATCTTCCCGGTTAGTGGTAAAAAGAGGTCCGCCCGCCACAGTTTTAATACCCAGTTTTCGGCAGCGGGAAACAATTTCCCTTACCGATTCTTTTTGAATTGACATAGCGCTGATGAATACGAAATCCGCCCATTTAAGGTGTTCATCTTCCAATGGCGTTACGTTTAAATCTACCAGTTTTTTCTCCCATTCTTTAGGAAGCAGCGAAGCAACAGTCAATAGTCCTAACGGTGGGTTTGCGGCCTTTTTAGAGATAAATTTCAAAGCATACTTAAAACTCCAGAAAGTCTCTGGATATTTGGGATAGACCAGAAGTATTTTCATTATAGATTCCTTTATTCAATTAACCACCCCAATCTTAGCTAAAATAGGAGATAAAGTAAACCCCGTTAGAAATTTACTATCTTAATAACACAATTATTGGAATTTAGACGAAATTTCTAATGGGGTAAAGCTTATTGTTTGTTTTTTTTGGTAACAATTCTTGTAATTCTAGATAGCAGATTAATCAGCTCCGTAGGGGTAATTTGGAGCGTAATAAACATTGACAATTGCACGATTATTTTCTATCATATATTGTTAATCAAAATGCTCATTTCAAAATCAATCCCAAAGGAGGAGGGATGACAAAACTTGTTCTTTTACAGCTGGTTATAACGGCGATAGTTTTACCTGACACATTTCCTTATTTAAGAGCCCTTTTAGGATTTAACACGAAAGCTTGACTGTTATTAAAATTCAAATTAATCTGTCTTAATTGGCAATGACCTTTGAAAATTCTAAAACCATAAGGAGGATGTCATGTCTCAAAAAGCCGTAGAAACCAGCGCTGCGATAACCGCTAGGGAATCGTTTGCAACAAAGTATCCGTGCTTGGCTCTTACAGTCTTTGCACTTTCTTTTTTACTTATTTCCATCGCCGTTTCCCTTACTTTTATCTTTCCTCTCTTGTGCGAAGGCATAGGAGGGTATTGGGAATCGGTGACAGATGCTGTTCAATCGGGTGAATACCAGATTGCGGATCAGTTGTGGGAAGAGGTCCAATTAGCGGCGCAGCAGATAGAGGGAGCGTTGCTGTCTGGCTATGTACCAACAACTGTACTGATTTCAAAAGGAACCAATCTTAACGAATTGCAATCAAAAGCGGCGATCTGGAAAGACAAGTATGAACGCCTGCGCCCCTTATGGGTTGGTATGTATGCAGCGATGATGGCGGTATTACTGCTAATCTTTTCTATACTAGAAAGCCGCTCGTCTCAGCTTGGGGAATAATAATTTGAGCTGGCAGTTGGCGGTATGATCAAATGAATGATTCGCTGGCATTTCTAAAACCTTGGGTAAGGGTTAAAAATAATCAATGGCTCGTTTATCCCGCGTTGAATTAAAAGATGCGGGATTTTTTGTTAAATGTAGGAAAGATTAGATGGGAATTTTCAGATGAGATTTTGAATGACGTTTTGATGTGGCTACCTGAAACATCCTTTCGGCTTGAACCCGTTAGAAATTTACTGTCTTAACAGCGCAATTATTGAAATTTAGACGAAATTTCTAACGGGGTTGACACGTATTATTTAGATGAATATAATGAAATTGGCACTCTATACTTGAGAGTGCTAATCTAGCACTAATAATCACTATCAATCACCAATTACAAATTACTAATTACTAGTTACTAGTTACAAAACATGACTCCCCAAAACTTTACCTTCAAATCTCAAGAAGCAATTCAGAATTCTCAAATGCTTGCCTCGGAAAACGGACAGCAACAGGTGGATGGATTGCATCTTTTACTATCGCTCTTAACCATGAGTGAGTCTTTGATTTTATCCATTCTAAAAAAGCTGGAGATTCCGGAAGAGGAATTAAAAAATAAAATTCAGGCGGAAATTGCCAAAATTCCCAAAGCATCCGGCCCGGGAACAGTGGGTCAGATGTACCTTACCGAAGATTTTAAGAAAATACTGGATCAGTCCCAAAAAGAAGCATCCAAGTTAAAAGATGAATATATTTCTACAGAACATATTTTCTTGGCGATGCTTTCCGTGAACACTAAAGTTAAGATGGTGCTCTCGGAATCAAAGATGGATTATGATCGGGTGTTGAAAGTTTTAGCTGAAGTCAGGGGCACTCAAAAAGTGGATTCGCCGGATCCGGAAAGCAAATATCAGGCCCTGGAAAAATACAGCATCAATTTAACCAAGCAGGCGCGGGAGGAAAAGCTGGATCCGGTAATCGGCCGCGATGATGAAATCCGCCGGATTATGCAGGTATTATCCCGCCGCAAAAAAAACAACCCGGTTTTAATCGGCGAGCCCGGTACCGGCAAGACCGCTATTGTAGAAGGGTTAGCCCAAAGAATCGTTTCCGGCGACGTTCCGGAATCAATTAAAGACAAAGAGCTGTTGGCGCTGGATGTAGGTTCCCTGGTGGCCGGATCCAAGTTCCGCGGCGAATTTGAAGAGCGGCTCAAAGCGGTTTTAAAGGAGGTGGAAGCGGCCGCCGGAAAAATCATCATCTTTATTGATGAGCTGCATACGGTGGTGGGAGCAGGCGGAGCAGAGGGCGCAGTGGACGCCTCTAATATGTTGAAGCCTGCTCTAGCCCGAGGAACTCTGCACGCGATTGGCGCCACTACTTTAAAGGAATATCAAAAATATATTGAAAAGGATGCCGCGCTGGAGAGAAGGTTTCAGCCGGTCTATATCGGTGAGCCGTCCGTCGAAAACACCATTGCTATTTTAAGAGGGATTAAGGAAAAATATGAAGTACACCACGGCGTAAGAATAACGGATGGCGCCATTATTGCCGCGGCCGAGCTTTCCCACCGCTATATTTCCGACCGTTTTTTGCCGGACAAGGCGGTGGATTTAATTGACGAAGCTACCTCGGCTTTGCGCATGGAAATTGACAGCATGCCTGAGGAATTAGACAAGTCGCATCGCCGGGTGATTCAGCTGGAAATTGAAAAAAGGGCGCTGGCTAAAGATAGTGATCCTGAAACCAAAGAACAGCTAAAGGCGATTGAAAAAGAACTAAGCGGAATTAAAGAAAAAAGCAAGCAGCTGGAACTGCATTGGAAAAGTGAAAAAGAGATTATCAGCAAAATTAGGCAAGATAAATCCCAAATTGATAAACTGAAAAGCGAAGCGGAAGTGAAAGAACGAAAGGGCGAACTTCAGAAAGTAGCCGAGATTCGTTATGGCCAAATTCCGGAATTAGAAAAAGACATTAAAAAACTGGAAAATAAGTTAGCCAAAATTCAAAGCGACCAGAAAATCTTAAAAGAAGAGGTGACCGAAGAAGACATTGCCGAAGTGGTTTCCCGCTGGACCGGCATTCCGGTAAGCAAAATGCTGGAAAGCGAAGAGCAGAAGCTGACCTCGATGGAGAACGTTTTAGCTCAAAGAGTAATTGGCCAAAAGCAGGCGATTGCCGCCGTTTCTAATGCGGTGCGCCGCTCTCGAGCCGGCATTGCCGAAGAAAACCGACCCATCGGTACCTTTATTTTTATGGGTCCCACCGGCGTGGGTAAAACAGAGCTGGCCCGGGCTTTGGCTGAATTTATGTTCAATGACGAAAATGCCATGGTCCGGATTGATATGTCAGAATACATGGAACAGCATGCCGTGGCCAAGTTAATCGGCTCACCGCCAGGATATGTGGGCTATGAAGAAGGCGGCCAGCTGACCGAAATAATCCGGCGCCGACCTTATGCCGTAATTCTGTTTGATGAAATTGAAAAAGCCCATCCGGAAGTATTCAATATCCTGTTGCAAATAATGGATGACGGTCGGCTGACTGACGCCAAAGGCCGGACGGTTAACTTTAAAAACACGATTATTATCATGACTTCCAATATTGGGAGCCAGACCATTTTGGATTGGGCTACGAATAAAGACATTGGCTTTGGATCGCACACTAAAAAAGCGGCAGAAAAAGAAATGCAGGAAAAAATCCTTGCTGAATTAAAGAATCATTTCAAGCCGGAGTTTATTAACCGGGTGGATGAGATAATTATTTTTGACAGTCTAGCTAAAGATGACCTGAAAGCTATTGTGGAACTTCAACTTAAGCAGGTGCAAAAAAGATTAGCGGAGCGGAAAATAAAGCTGGAAATCTCTGACCGAGTCAAGGAGTATCTGGCCAAAAAAGGATACGATCCCGCTTTTGGCGCGCGACCCTTGAAAAGAATTATCCAGAATGAAATTTTAGACTCTTTAGCCTTGCAAATTATTAACAAAGAGATAAAAGAGAATAGCCCGCTAAAAGTTGATTATCGGCGGAACAAAATTGTAATTAAGTGAAAAGAAAAAAGCACGGATCTAAATTTGCGCTTGCTTTTGTATTAATTTTAAAAATGATATAATTCTTATAGAATAAGTAATTATGACTTAGATGGCCGATTCAAAGAAAATAATCATTGAATTCCTCCATACTGATTTGTCGCGCTGCATCCGATGTCAAATGAGTGAAGTTAGCCTAGAAGCTTCTCTTAAGCATCTTGATCAAGCCATTCAGGAACTGGGGCTAAATGTCACAGTAAAAAAGATTCCGATTGTTACCAAAGAAGCGGCAAAAAAGCGGGGATTCACCACTTCTCCGACGATCAAAATCAACGGCCGGGATATTGAAGAGATTATTCACGGAAGCCCGCGCCATACCAAAAGTTACTGCGGCAGCTGTTCCGCCGTTTGCCAGGAAGATACGGAATGCCGCACATTTTTCTATGACGGAAAAACTTATGGGTACATCCCGCGCAAAATGATTGTAGAGGCGATAAAAAAGCTTTACCCTCAAACGAAAAAATCCTCAGATTAATTCTTTCTTTAAAGATCCAAAAAAAGAGCCTTTTGGCACTAAGGAGAGGAGGGGATAAACCAACCTACAAAGTCTGCATTGCTTTGTAGGTTTTTTACTTAATAAAATAATTTTACTATTAATAAAAAATTATAATTTTCCATACCCGATGGATAAAGAATGTGAATTAAACAATCGTTTTTTTAGAAAAGCGGTTTTTTGTTTTTGAATTACGGTATAATATAAGTAATGAACAAGTAAGTAATGAATAAAAAAGCAGATCTCCAAGTGCATTCCACTTACTCTGATGGCGCTTATTCGCCAAAGGAGCTTTTTAAAATAGCAAAAAGGGATACGATCCTGCTTTTGGTGCCTGACCCTTAAAACTGGTGATTCAGAGTAAAATCCTTGACCCCCTAGCTTTACAAATAATTGAAAATAGGGTAAAAGAGGGAAGGTCGTTAAAATTGATTTAAAAAACAGTAATCTAGTTTTTCAAAACAAATAGTCATTTTTTAGATAATTCGTCATAAACTAAAGCTGCTATGAAGACACTAAATACTAAGAATAACAGGTGGACCGGTGGTATCTGCAGTATTAAAGAATTAAAAAAACAGATCAGGCTAACTCCTAAAGAAGAAAAGGAAATGGAGGAGGTGGTGAAGATTCATCCTATGCTGATCAGCAACTATTATCTGTCATTGATTAATAAGAAAGATAGGCATGACCCAATTAGAAAGATGATTGTACCATCGGGCAAGGAACTGATTACCGCAGGCTCTTATGATACCAGTGGTGAGCATAGAAATACCAAAATGCCGGGTTTACAGCACAAATATCGCCAGACCGCCTTTATTCTGGCTACTAACCGTTGTGCCGCCTATTGTCGTTTTTGCTTTCGTAAGAGACTGGTCGGACTTTCCGATAAAGAAGTAATTCGCCGCTTTGATAAAGCAGTTTCTTATATAAAAAAGCATAAGGAAATAAATAACGTATTGATTAGCGGCGGTGATCCATTTGTATTGCCAACTAAAGTTTTAAAAACTTTTTTAGAGAAGCTTTTACCCATCAAACATCTTGATTTCATTCGTTTTGGTACCAGAACGCCAGTCACCTTTCCGCAACGGATTATTAACGACCAATCGCTTTTAAAACTGCTTAAGAAATATTCTGTCAGGGGCAGACACATTTATGTTGTTACCCATTTTAATCACCCGAAAGAAATTACGAAATACTCCCAGAAGGCAATTGATCTTCTTCAGAACGCCAATGTTCAAATTCATAATCAGGCCGTTCTTCTAAAGGGAGTAAATGATAATCCAGATACTTTAGCGAAATTGATTAATAAACTTATTAAAATAGATGTTCTTCCTTACTACGTTTTTCAGTGTCGGCCCGTTAAAAGAGTAAAAAATCATTTCCAAGTGCCGCTCTATAGAGGATTCAAAATATTTAAAGAGGCAAAAAGCAAGATAAAAGGTCATATCATCTGTAAGCGGTTAAAGTATATAATGTCTCACCGGACCGGAAAAATAGAAATTATTGGTATTTTGAAAGACAGGATCTACTTCAAGTACCACCATGCTAAAAATTCTAAAGACACCAGTAGACTTTTCTCACAAAAGTTAAATAAAACAGCGGGGTGGCTGGATGAATTAGAGTAGTCACTAATTTATCATCAACGACTCAGAGGCAGCGAATTAAGAGATAAATAAAGCATTTAAAAGATCTCCTTCAATAGATTGGATTCAAGGCTTAAGGAATTAACTGTTTCTAGAGCGGTTCTAGGAACAGTTTTTATTATCATTCAATTGAGATATAATAAAGATGATGTCAAAAAAAGTAGATCTCCAAGTGCATTCCGCTTACTCCGATGGTTCATATTCGCCATCAGAGCTTTTTAAAATGGCGAAAAAGCAAGAAGTAAGCATTTTGAGCATTACCGATCACGATTCGGTTGCTTGCGTTCCAGAAGCGCTCAAAATGGCAAAGTGCTTAAACATATCCTACATTATCGGATTAGAACTTACGGTGGCTTATCAAAAAAATGAACTGCATTTGCTGGGATACGGGATCAATTATCAGAATCCCGATCTCTTGAAATTGATTAGCTTTTCCCAAAAAAGCAGGACGGAACAAATTGCTAAAATGACGGATAAGCTGCAAAAATTGGGGTATCAACTATCCTTTAATAAGGTAAAAAGCAGGGCGCATGGTTTAATCGCTCGGCCCCATTTAGCGGATGAAATAATTGCCGATCCCAAAAATCGAGCTTATTTTCAAAAAAAGCATGGTAAAGCGCCCAATCGATCATTATTCATTCAAACCTATATTATTCCCGGTAAACCAGGTTTTGTTGAAAAAAAACACGTTCCCATCAAAGAAGGAATTAAAGTTATCCATCAAGCGGGTGGTCTGTCTTTTCTTTCTCATCCCTTAGGAAGACGTTTTAGTGAGGGGATCAGTCTTACTTCT
>PEXU01000039.1 GCA_002774635.1 Candidatus Kerfeldbacteria bacterium CG08_land_8_20_14_0_20_40_16
TGAAAAAGTATTAAAATTTTGATAAGCTAGACATATTAAGTATTTGGATATTATCAAAATAACATCTATGGATATTATTACTTTAATAATCGTTCTGGCGGTCTTCGCGGTTTTGATTCTCGGATTACTGATGTACCAACTGAACCGCAAGTTTAAGGAACTTCAGGAATCCAAAAAGGATTCCGAAGGCCTTTTGTTATTGCAGCAAAGAATGGAAGAAATGAGCAAAGTGGTGGATCAAAAAATGGGTGATTCCGTGAAAATGATGCAGCAGCAGTTCGGCCAGTCCGCGAAAATCATCCAAGACGTGACCGAAAGACTTACTAAACTGGATGAGACCAATAAAAACGTGCTGAATTTTACTGACCAGCTCCAAAACCTGCAAGATATTTTAAAAAACCCTAAACAGCGCGGTGTGCTGGGGGAATATTATTTAGAGGAAACCTTGAAGAACGTGCTTCCTCCCAATTCCTACAAAATGCAGTATAAGTTCAAAGACGGTGAAATCGTGGATGCGGTGGTTTTTGTGAAAGAGAAAATTATCCCGATCGATTCCAAGTTCTCACTGGAAAATTACGAGCGGATTTTAAACGAAAGAGATGAAGGAGCGCGCAGCCAATTAGAAAAACAGTTTAAAATGGATTTAAAAAACCGAATTGACGAAACGGCCAAATACGTTCGCCCGCAAGAAGATACCATGGAATTCGCCTTTATGTTTATTCCCTCGGAAGCGATTTATTATGATTTGTTGGTGAATAAAGTGGGAGCGGTCAAAATCGCCACCCGTGATTTAATTGAATATGCTTTTAAAGAAAAACATGTGATCATTGTTTCGCCCACCAGCTTCTTAGCTTATCTTCAGACTGTTTTACAGGGACTCCGTGCGCTTCAAATTGAAGAATCAGCCAAGGAAATCCGCAAGAATGTGGAATCATTGGCAAAGCATTTATTAAGCTACGAAGAATACTTTAAAAAATTGGGCCAGCATCTCGGTACTACAGTAAACACCTACAATTCGGCTTACAAAGAATTTAAGAAGGTGGATAAAGACGTTTTAAAAATCGCCGAAACCGGCGGTAAAGTAGAGCCGATTGAACTAGAAAAACCTAAAGAAGAATAGTATGAATTTTATTGAATTTCACAACCATATTCACAAGAGAGACTTTTTAATTGTCTGTTTGAATGATTATAAACTAGAAGGGGAATACCATACTTTTATTGCGGTTCAAGACAAGCAAGGCCATGGGTTTCACGCCGAAGGAAAAAGCGATAATCTTTCCCAGATCTATAAAGAAATAATTGCTAAGATAGAGAATCAATGATTGATTTTGAAACGGTAAAAGTAACACCAGATTTTGAAAGGGAGGCTGGTCAGGAATTTACTAAAGAAGAACAGGAACAACTGGCGCGCCAGATACTGGAAGAGCAGTACCAACGGAGAGAAAATTTAGGAAAAGGAAAAGCAGCCGAAGTTTGGATGGGGGATAGTCCGGCTTTTGGAGAAAAAATTTGTGTCAAAACTAATTATAATCCTGAAATGGCTGTTAACAGTCCGAGCAGAGAGTTTAATCTTCAGCAGGATTTTTATAACGCCGGGGTCCGGGTACCCAAAGTGTGGATGCTGATTGAAAAAAAAGACGATTCTTCGCCAGTAAGTCAAGGCGTTATTGTTATGGAGACGATCAAAGGATCAAACCTGGAGGAGTTATTAAAACAGATGGAAGCAGAAGGCAAGAAGTTCACGGCAGTAGAACATCAAAAAATCAAAGATGACATTGAACAGCAAATCGGCACAGCGCACGAAGCCGGATTATATCATCGGGACCTTCATTTCAGAAATGTTATGATTGACGAAGAACTCAAAGTGTATTTAATAGATTTTGGTGATGCCACAACCGCTCTTGCTTCTACACCCGATTCAGAAATATACAGTACCGATACTTTTAGAAATGGCAAGCCAGTAAGAATCGTATTTCCCAAGGATGAAAACGTTCTGGGAAAATTTTCCAGGGAAGTGGTAAAAAGAGATCTAATAGAAAAGGCAGCTTAACCCCCGATTTAATTTTAAAATATTCAGGGTTGACATAATTTTTAACCTATGCTACAGTGTTTCAACTAAATATAGACCTTTTAATTAGGAGGCGTGAGTCCCATGAATGATGTGTTAGTTTCTGAAGAGATGAAAAAGCAGGCTCAAGAAGCCGTCCAAGCAAATCAGGTGTTGAGATCTACTGATCGCTTTGAGGTGTATCAAATGCCTCAAGGAGATTTGGACCATATGGCCCTAGTCCTTTTTAGAAAGGGCTATGACGCTGATCCAGATGAAATCAACGGGAATCTTTTTATCCCGGTTGAAATTGACGGTCGCAAAGGATACCTCCTTGAGACCGAAACAGCAATGGCTTACAATGGTCCTTGAGATTTCCAGACGATTTGCTCGTTAGCTTACCCACCCCGGAATCTGAAACATTTTTGAATCAGACTGGGGTTTTTTAAATCTAAAAAATCCCGTGCTGAGGGATTTTAACTCATCTTAAATTTTTGGGATATCTTAATTCAGAGAATGCCCCCCCAGGTATGTACTTGAAGCCAGACATATTGAAAAATTGCGTAAGAAAAGACCACAATTGCTAATCCAATAATAGCTGCTGTTAAAATTTTTTTTGCTTTGGAAATCTTCTCTTCATTTCCAGCTGACGTCAGCCACATAAATCCGCCATAGAGAATCATGATTACCACTATTAATCCCAGCATCCCCAGAACCCATTGAATAATTTTTATTACAATTATTTGAAGATCTTCAGAAGGAAGATTTAATGTCGTCCCGATATCTGCCGGATCTAAAGGAGGAACCAGTGCAGCAATTTCAGAATAAGGCAGAAATACAAAAAAAGCACAGACCGTTGCTAATAAACCGATATTAATCACTTTTTTCATAGGGTAGGGCATAAGTTAATTAATCCCAATAGTAGTTATTTCTAATAACAATAATATAGCACTTTATGTATTTTTAGGCAAATTTTTACCTAATTTTCAATCAACAGAAAGAAATATTATCCTAAATTCGATGTTCTTGCGTTATTCTTCTAATCGGATTGTTGGTTTGGGCGGCCGGTGCCTTCGATATTTGCGCGCCACTTTTAAACGGGCTAATTCTTTTTCCAGCTTGGCGGCCAGAGCGGTGTAATCAATCGCTTCTTCCGTTGCCTTCCCTTTTCTTTGCAATAATTCCTCCGCTCTTTTTCGGGCTTCTTCTGCTTCTGCCTCATCAATCTCCTCCGCCCTTTCCGCGGTATCGGCCAAAATAACCAGGCTGTTAGCGGTAAATTCAGCAAATCCGCCCGAAGTAACCATTGGTATTTCCCGGCCTTCCTTTTTAATCAGAATCTCCCCTGGTTTTAAGGAGCTGACTAAAGGAATATGGTTGGGTAAAATGGTAATCTCTCCCATTTTAGTGGGCAGGGTTATTTGATCAATTTCATCCTCCAAGACTACTTTTTCCGGAGTGACAATTTTGAATTTTATCTTGGGCATAAATTAGGTTGAGGTAAATTATTTTGAACTTAACTTCACTAATTTTATTTAACTTCTGATATTCCACCTTTCATGTAAAAAGCGGATTCCGGCTTATCATCGTGCTTGCCTTCTAAAATCTCTTTAAATCCTTTGATGGTTTCTTTAAGAGTTACGTAGCGGCCTTCGGTGCCGGTGAAAGTTTCCGCCACAAAAAAGGGCTGTGACAGAAACCTTTGGATTTTTCTGGCCCGGGCAACAATTGCTTTATCCTGATCAGAAAGTTCTTCCATTCCCAAAATGGCAATAATGTCCTGCAAATCTTTGTAGCGCTGCAGAACTTTTTGAACTTCTCGAGCTACCTGGTAATGTTCTTCGCCGACAATTCCTGGGTCCATAATAGTAGAAGTGGAATCTAGAGGATCCACAGCCGGGTAAATTCCTAATTCCGTCAGCGAGCGGGAAAGCACTACCGTAGAATCCAAATGGCCAAAAGTAGTGGCCGGAGCAGGATCAGTTAAATCGTCCGCCGGCACGTAGATAGCCTGAACCGAGGTAATGGAGCCTTTTTTAGTGGAAGTGATTCTTTCTTGCAGCTCACCTAAGTCAGTGGCCAAAGTTGGCTGGTAGCCGACCGCGGAAGGGATCCGGCCTAATAGCGCGGAGACCTCACTGCCGGCTTGAGTAAAGCGGAAAATGTTGTCGATGAATAATAGCACGTCTTTATTCTCCTCGTCACGGAAGTACTCTGCGATCGAAAGGCCGGTTAGGCCGACCCGAGCTCTCACTCCCGGCGGTTCATTCATTTGGCCGAACACTAAGGAGGTTTTTGCCAGTACGCCCGATTCGGACATTTCGTAATACAAGTCGTTGCCTTCGCGGCTTCTCTCGCCCACGCCGGCAAAAACGGAATAGCCGCCGTGTTCCTGAGCGATATTGCGGATCAGCTCCATAATTATCACCGTTTTTCCTACTCCTGCTCCGCCGAACATTCCCACCTTGCCGCCTTTTACAATTGGGCAAATCAAATCAATTACTTTAATTCCGGTTTCCAGAATCTCTTCTTTTGTGGACTGATCAGTGAAATTAGGGGCATGGCGGTGAATGGGATACCTTTTTTTGGTTACCACTGGTTCCTTGTCATCCAGGGGATTACCCAAAGCATCAAACATCCGGCCTAAAGTTTTGGGGCCTACCGGCACGCTGATCGGAGCATTGGTTGCCACCGCTTCAACATTTCTAGAAAGACCATCAGTGGAACCCATTGCTACGGTCCGAACCACATTGGAACCAATGTGCTGTTGCACTTCTAGAACCAGTTTAGAATGATTGGGCATTGGTACTTCGAGGGCGTCGTAAATTTTCGGCAGATCGCCGCTGAATTCCACATCCACCACCGCGCCAATTATCTGCCTTACCTTGCCTACCTGGCACTCCTTGGAAGTGACTAATTGTTCAATATTTTTTTCACTCATAATTTCCTTAATTTAATAAATTATCTAATTTAATCTTTTGAATTTTATCCTACTCCATCGCAATCCGGCCGCCGCTAATATCAGCCAGTTCAGCGGTGATTAATGCTTGCCTTGCTTTATTGAACATCAGAGTCAGGTCATCAATCATATCAGCCGCGGCATCCGAAGCGTTGCGCATTGCCACCATGCGGGAAGAATGTTCACTAGCATCTGATTCCAAAATGGCCTGATAAATTTGCATTTCTAATAAACGAGGAAAAAGTTCGCTCAAGACTTCGTCGGGAGAAGGTTCGAAGAGATACTCTAATTCAGTTGATTGCAGTTTAGTCTCCGCTGGTTGTTCTACCTTCAGATCGCCAATTTTGGCCTGTCCGAGATATTCGTCTTCTACTTTGCTTTCGATTGGCAGTAGTTCTAAAATTCTTGGCTTTTGGACTAATGTGGAAACAAAATCTGTATAGGCAATCATTACTTTGTCGTATTTTCTTTCCAGATAATCATTAATAATCAAATTACTCAACGGTCTGATTTCATGAATCATGTTGGTAATATCCAGTTTTTTAAATTCGGCAATAACGGTATGACCTTGTTTAAACATTGCTTCTCTTCCTTTCTTTCCCATAATCACCAAATCGGCTTCAATGCCCACCTCTTCTTTTTGCTGCCTAATATATTTAGCGACGCGGTTGATTATCTGGTTATTAAATCCGCCGCACAAGCCCCGGTTAGAGGTAATGAGCACCATGCCGATTTTTTTTATCTGGTCTCTTTTTTCCAGCAGAGGATGGTATTGAGAATCGGTTCTTCGGGCCAAATTTCTGACTAATTCCCAAGCCAGGCGGCTGTAACTCCTGGTCGCTAAAACATTGCTGACCGCTTTGCGCATCTTGGCCGCCGCAACCATTTCCATGGCTTTGGTAACTTTGCGGGTATTGCGGACCGATTTTATTCTTCTTTTTATATCTCTGGTAGCTTGAGGCACGAGAATTTAATTAATAATTTATAATGTAAAATGTATAATTTTTATTGAACAAACTGCTTTTTGAAATCTTCAATCACTTTTTTTAGCTGATTTTCAAGGGCATCATCCAGTTCTTCTTTCTCTTTTATTTTCTGGAGCACTTCTGAACCGGCAGTACTTAAATATTTATGAAATTCTTCCTCAAACTTGGCAATTTCTTCCACTTTAATGTCATTAAGATGACCGTTACTGGCCGCGTATAAAATGGCTACCTGGTGCTCCACGGCCATTGGCTCATACTGTCCCTGCTTTAAAATTTCAGTTAATCTTCGGCCCAAATTAAGCTGTTGCTGGGTAGTCTCATCCAAATCCGAGCCAAACTGGGCAAAGGCTTCTAACTCGCGGTACTGGGCCATGGCCAGCTTAAGCTTGCCGGCTACTTTTTTCATCGCTTTGATCTGGGCTTTGGAACCAACCCGGGAAACCGAAATGCCGGTATTTAAAGCCGGTCTAATGCCTTTATAGAATAAATCCGATTCCAGAAAAATCTGTCCGTCGGTAATAGAGATTACGTTAGTGGGAATATAGGCGGAAATATCACCCGCTTGAGTTTCAATAATCGGCAGAGCGGTTAAGGAGCCGCCGCCATACTTCTTGTTTAATTTGGCGGCCCGCTCCAAAAGTCGAGAATGAAGATAAAAAATATCGCCCGGATAAGCCTCGCGGCTCGGCGGCCTTCTTAAAAGCAGTGAGATTTCACGATAAGCCACGGCATGTTTAGAAAGATCGTCATAAATAAGCAAAACATCTTTTCCCTGATCCATAAAATATTCTCCCATAGCACAGCCGGCATAAGGAGCAATATAGGAAAGTGAGGCCGGGTCCGAGGCGCTGGCTAATACTACCGTGGTATATTTCATTGCTCCGTGTTCCTGGAGCTTGTCAACAATTTTTGCCACCTTAGATTCTTTCTGGCCGATGGCGACATAGATGCAGATTACTTTTTCCTGCTTTTGGTTGATAATGGTATCAATCGCTAAAGCCGTTTTACCGGTCTGCCGGTCGCCAATAATCAGCTCACGCTGACCCCGGCCAATCGGGATCATAGAATCAATCGCTTTGATACCAGTTTGCAAGGGAGTGTTTACCTCTTCTCGGGTGATGACCCGGGGAGCAATTTTTTCCACCGGATAAAATAGCGAAGACTTTCCGCCAGAGGCGGATCCGCCTTGAGCGGAGATTTCACCTTTTCCGTCTAAAGCCTGGCCCAAGGGGTTGACTACCCGGCCGATTACCGCTTCTCCCACTGGCACTTCTAATATCCGCTTGGTGGTTTTGACGCTGTCGCCTTCTTTAATACCTAAATAATCACCCAGGATAATGGCTCCCACGTTGTCTTCTTCCAAATTCAGGGCGACTCCAAACTGACCGTTTTGAAACTCTAACATTTCCTGCGACATGCAATCAGAAAGCCCAGAGATTTTAGCAATACCGTCACCCACTTCTACTACTGTTCCCACTTTTTCTAGAGTGGCCTCAGTTTTAAAATCCTCGATCTGTTTTTTTAGCTGCTGAACTATTTGATCTTTACTGGACATATTTTTATGAATTATTGCTGATTATTTATTAAATGAATTTTGTAATCTTTTTAAACTGTTTTTTAAACTGGCATCCAATATCGTGTCGTCAAATTTAATAATTACCCCACCCAGTATTTCCGGATTGATTTTTTCGGCTAAGTCAGCAGTTCGACCGGTATAATTTTTCAACCAGCTAATAATTTCGTTTTTAACATTAGGGCTTAAATCACGGCTGGCAATTACTTCGGTCGGCAAAACCTTTATTTGCTCATGATAAATTGCCACAAAATGATCGTAAATTTTATCTAATAATTTTACCGCTTTTCTTTTTTTAATCAGCGCTAGAAAATTGCGAATTCTCTGATTTAATTCCTCGCCTTTAGAATCTTTAATTGATTCATAGAGCGCGATGGCATATTGTTTTGACGTTATTTTTTTCATGCCTTTTTAATTGCTATTGCTTATTTGACAAATGGGCGCAGGGACTCCGCTACTATTTTTTCGTCCACTTCCTTTTTGCCGGTCTTTTCTAGAATTTTTTTAGTTGCTTCCGTCACCAAATATCCCAGATCGGATTTAGCCTCTTTGAGCATCTGTTGCTTTTCTTGAGTAATTTGATCCTTAGCGGTAGCAATCATGTTTTGCACCTCGTTCTTGGCCTCATCAACTATTTGCTTACTCTGCAGTTCCCCCTGCTGATTGGCTTTTTCTATAATTTCCTGAGCTTCTTTTCTGGCCTGCCCTATCTTGTTTTCTCTTTCTTTTTCTGATTTTGCCAAATTTTCTTCAATCTTTTTAGCATCTTTCAGGCTTTTTTCCACATCTTGCGATCTCTTTTCCATCACTTTGGCTAAAGGTTTTATCGCAAATTTCCATAAAACAAATAAGACAATGCCAAAGTTAACCAATTGGGCGATTAAAAGCTTCCAGTCGATGTGAAATGTTTTTATTACTTCATCCATATTTTTATAAATTTACAATTTTCAATTATCAATTTTCAAACCTTGATTTGGAAATTGTCCCGCGCCCGCGGGATTGAAAATTTCATGTTAATAATCAGATTATCTCAAGAGGAAGGGAAAAACCGATCCTCTTGCCCATAATCGGACTATTAAATGCTGAAAGCAATCACCAAAGCATAGATGGAGATTGCTTCGGCAAAAGCGGCGGCAAGTAGCATGGGAACCAGAATTTTTCCGGCTGCTTCAGGGTTGCGGCCGATCGACTCCATCGCTTTAGCTCCTATTTTGCCGATGGCTAAGGCGGGACCAAACGAGCCGATTCCGATGGCCAATGCTTTAGCCAGGGTGGTTAAATCCATAATAGCTGACCTTTCTTGATTTACCAACTACTCGACTGATTTTTTTGGGTTTAAAGTCGGTGTCAGTAAATCTTAATAATAATTAAGTTAATGTTCTTCGCTGGTGGCAGCAATTGAAAAGTAGACCAAAGTAAGCATCGCAAAAATCAGAGCCTGAATAATACCGACGATTAATTCCAGAAACATGAAAGGGATCGGCAGGACAAAGGCGAAAATTACGGCCATCGCGGCCAGTAAAACCTCTCCCGCGAAAATATTGCCGAAAAGACGAAAGGAGAGAGAAGCGACCTTGGCAACTTCACCGATTATCTCAATAATCCCGACAAAAGCTTTAATCGGATTAACAAAGATAATAGTTGGTTCTTTTTTTATTTTTTTCGGTATTTCCAGAAAAGCTTTCAAATTAATAAATTTATTAAAGTATTTCCAAAAACCGATAGTAACAACACCGAATAAATTTGATCCGATTACCGCGAACAGTGCTAATCCCAAGGTAGTGTTTAAATCGGCGGTCGAACCTCTGAAAAAGGGAACAAAGATTGCTTCGCCTCCCTGGTGTTCTACGAAACCGATGGAACCAATCCCCGGAAAGATTCCCAGCCAGTTGTTGAGCAGGATGAATATGAAAATGGCAAAAGCGATGGGAAAAATTTTCATGGTTTTTTTTCGGTCGCCGGTAACGGAATCGGCTAAATTCAGAGCTGATTCCAAAATCATTTCCGCGTAGTTCTGAATGCCGCGAGGGATTGTTTTTATCTTCTTTTTGATAATTACGGACAAAAGAATGATCAGCAGTACCACCACCCAGGAATTCAAAAGTGAATTAGTAATGGTAAAATTACTAAAATGAAAAACCGGCTCGGGATACAAAGTGGATTCGTGAGTAATTTGTTCGCCGGTTGAAGTTTGCTCGGAAGCGGCGGAAACATTAATTTCTTCTCCGCCGATAACGTTATTCTCTGTTTGATTTTGCTGATCCATAAAAATCAGATTTGATTATTGTTATTTTTTTCTTCGGAATTAGCTTTTTTATCCTTTAATTCTTTTTCCAATTTTTTGGTATATTTTATCGTAATTGATACTATGCCAAGGGAGGAGATAAGAAAGGCAATGCCGGTTAAGCCCAAAAAAATCCAGGGCTCTGTACCGTATTTTCGATCTAAAGCTTTGCCGACAAATAAGGCAATTAAGATCGGTCCGGCAATTAAACCAGTAACTTGACTAAAGATAACCATTGCTGGTTGCCACCAAGTCTGCTGGGATGATTCTCTTTTCTTTGATGGTTTGGAATTTAGTTTTTCCATTTCTCGATTATTTTAATCCGATTGATTAAGGAACAATAATCCCTCTCTGCTAATTAATAAAAAAATGCTTGAATAGCCATTTTTTCGCCTATAGATTAGAGTAAATTAGCAAATATGTCAATGCCCCATTTTTTTCCTGTGGAAAAGGCTAAAAAATGCTCTTTTTGACCTAAGATTACCACTATTTCTCTAATTTCAGGTAAACCCCGTTAGAAAATCTTTTATAAAAGGACGAATGATCTGCACTGATAGTGGTCTTAGACTACAATTAGATTCAAGCTGTAATGACAGTCTTGAAAGGGTGATTTCTCTAACGGGGTGAAAATGGTATAATCCTGTTATAAATTAATTGTACTAAATTATGTCTCATCACGCCAAAGCCTTAGTGTTATCCTGTATGGATTACCGTTTTCAGGAGGCGATTGCCGATTTCTGCAGGGAATTGCGAATCGCAGGATCATGTGACTACTTAGCGGTAGCCGGTTCTGCCCTGAATATTACCCGGCCGAATCAAGAGCAGGACCGCGCATTTATTACTGGCCAGATCGAAAAATCTCTTCGATTGCATGCCATTACTCAAGTAGTAATCATTAATCATCAAAACTGCGGCGCTTATGGAGAATTTGATTTGGAATCGACTGAGAAGGTCCAGCATTACGCCGATTTAAAAAAAGCGGCCAAAATAATCCAAGATCATTTTCCGGAATTAAAAGTAAAACTTTACTTTGCTAATTTAAAAGAGAAGGGGAGTAAAAGGGAAATAGAGTTTGAAGAAGTGAAGTAGTTTCTTCTTTTTGACAGCAAAAAGAAGCAAAAACTATTAGGGGCGGCAAAGCGCCGGTTCGCCCATTTTTTATTTTGCTTGCTTTTCTTGGGCTAAGTGCCGCCCCCAAACCCCCTACGATTCGTTTTTTTAGGCTTCTATTATAGGTTATTTGATAATTGACTAAACATAGATATAAATTTAGAAATCAGAAATAGAAATTTCTGATGATTAACTTTATCAAATAAAAAAGCTGCTGATCACAAAGATCGCAGCTTTAAAGCAGGAGCTACTCCTAATTGGATTCCAGGTCCTTTTCCAGAATGGCGAACAGTTCGAAAAACTGAATGAGCTTGGTGGTGGCTAGCGCTTGCCTAATGTGATCGTTTTCATTAACGATCAAGGCGATTGGTTTTTGGTGACCCGCTTTTTTGGCAATCGTGTTCAACCCCACCAGAATGGCAAGCCCGCCAGATGAACTCATGGCAGTGACTTTCTTTAGGTCTATTACAATGCGCTCATATTTTGGCAGTTCAGTTTCTGAAAGTTCCGCTTCCTGGGCCACCATTTCTTGGTAAAAGTCCTGGGCGCTGTTTCCAAATGATCCCTGAAGGGTAATCAGGAGAATTTTTCCTCTTACTTCGATTTGGCGACTCATGTTTTCCATGATAATGCCCCTTTACCAATATTGTTTAAGGAACGGCTAATTAGTTTGTCAGCTTACCACTACAGCTAAATTTGTAAATGATGTTTTAAC
>PEXU01000053.1 GCA_002774635.1 Candidatus Kerfeldbacteria bacterium CG08_land_8_20_14_0_20_40_16
AATTCCCAAACCGCCGGCAATTATCAGCAAGTCTCTTTTTTCAATCTTTTTCATGGGCCAGCCGTTGCCGTAAGGCCCCCTGACCCATAGTACTGACCCGACCGTTTTTTGCTGAATCGCCTTGCTAACTTTCCCCACTCCCCTGACCGTTATCTGAAAAAACTTTTTTTGGTAAGTAGGGGAATTGATTCCTACCGGAATTTCACCAATGCCTGGCAGGCCCACTAAAATAAATTGGCCCGGAATAAATTTGAAAGCGGCCTGCCTCTTGGCATCTTGAAAGCGAAGCGTAAAAGCTCTTGTTTTCGGAGCATCCAGAACAATTCTGGTAATTTTTGCCGGATAACTCTGATATGGGTTCTTCATTGCTGAATTTACAATTTTTAATTCTTAATTTTCATTCAATTTACAATTTTTAATTTCTCAATGACGTGTTTGTAAATTAGTTCATTGTCGTGCCTGAGGCAGATCAGCCTTGGGCTGAAAAATTAATTGTAAATTGCAAAATTAGAAATTGAAAATTATTCACATTATGCTTTTTTAGCCGCTTCCAAAATTTTCCTGATATCGATACCAACTGGACATACTCGGAAACAACGTAAACACCCCACACATCCCAATAGCTGTTCTCTTTCTGGAGTGCGAATAAATTTGTGGATGTAATAATTGCGCAATCTTTCTGCCTTTGTTCTTAGGAAATTCTCTCCGCCGGCTACTGACGCAAAATCCTCATAAAAACAGGAGCTCAACCTTCTTTTCCGAACCCCCGATTGCTTTTTGGATATTTCGCCTCCTTCATCCACTAAATCAAAACAGTAGCAAGTCGGGCAAGCCACAGTGCATTTTCCGCAAAGAATGCATTCTTTGGCAAATTCTTTCCAGAATTTTTTGTTATTAACGACCTTCTTAATTTGTTCTTTCAGCTTTTGCGATTTGGCATCCAGCTTGCCGCCTTCAATCGCCCCCTTAAAATCAATATGTTCGTAATCGGAAAATTTCAGTTTATCTAAAATTTTTTGGCCCAAAGATGATCCCGTGAATATTTTTGGATCTCCATTTTTACAACGGTCAATAAAAATATCAAACTTCAGTCGCTCCAGCACGTTTTCTTCAAAAATACTCAAGAATTTTGGGTCATCCGGAACAATGCATTGGCCGATAATTGCCGTATTCTGCCTCCGATTTTGATAATGGGGGTCCTTAGCAAACATCTGATCAAATAAGAGTAGAGCTTTAAGATCAACAATCGAAATACCGAAAATCGCTTGAGCAAAAGTTTGTTTTATAGGATTTTTGATAAAATCAAAAAGAACTTCTTCATGAGGAAGCAGAAATTGTTTGAAAGAGTTTTTGGGAAGCTGCAAAGATGAGGAAACATCTTCTACTGCGTTTATCTTTTGGAACAACAACTCGCCCTCCTTTTCTACCGGAGCAATGACCGCATACTCTTTTAGGAGAAAATCGATTAACTTAGCAGTCGTAAATTTAGCCATGTTGACATTATTATAACCTTTTTAAAAAAAATGATAAAGTGCTTGTGAGAAGCGGCGATTCATTATAAAATGAAAAATATAGAATGATGAGTGATATCTTAACTAACTATTATTCATTCATAATTCTTAATCTGAATAATGAGCGAAAAACAAACCAAATTTTTTTGGAAAATATTCAACAACAACGAGATCCTGCTTCAGAAAATTGCGGACCGTTTTCCCGATTCAGTAACGCCCAATTTTCTTACTTTCATCCGAATTTTAATGACCATTCCTATTATTCTGGCGGCTGAAGAAAAGCGTTATCTCTTAGCCGCTCTGCTTTTTTTAATTGCCTACTTTTTTGATTTAATTGACGGCCCGTTAGCGCGAATAAAAAACCGGGTTACTGAATTTGGAAAAATTTTTGATCCAGCCGCCGATAAGATTGTATTTCTGTCAGTACTCTATGTAGTAGGGAAAAGAACTCTGCCTTCTCTTTTGATATTTGTTATTTTTTCATTGGAATTCTTACTTGTATCTCTGCCGATTATCTTTAAGCCGATCGCCACCCACTTAGGCCTGGTGGCGGAGTTAGGTGCCAATATTTACGGAAAAATAAAAATGTTTTTCCAGACGCTGGGGATCATAACCCTTTTTATTCTTTTGATTTTTAAGGCTGATGTTTTAGCGGTAGTAATTATTTTTATCATCGCTTCTTTTTTTAGTGCCTTAAGTATCCTCGCTCATGTCTTTTCTGTTAAAAAGAAAAAAAACCTTTCTTAAAGGCTTTCCCGATTTTGATTATCATGCCCCTCAGCTAAGGGGTTTTATTAATTTACGTTTAAATTAAGACTCGTATTATTAAAATTGCCGCTACTATTCTGATTTAGGTTTTGGTTTTCACTCTTGGGCATTACAATTCCTCTTCCTTGGGCCGCCGGATCATTTTTTAAATCGGTAGTGATTAAAGGGCTACTTGCTTCGACATCGTGATTAGTAAAGCTGTCGCGGGCCGATAAGGCGCTTTCGTTGACTAAGACCATCAACTTGCCTTCCTGTTTAAAGGTCGGGGTAATGCTTACTTCGAAATTCGCATCCGCTGTCGGAAAAAGCTGGCCGGTGTTGGCAGAGAGACGATTAACCTTCCAAGTTACCTTTCTGGTAGCAGCGTCAAAAGTCACTGCTTCTCCGGTACTGCTGGTAGCGTGGCCGGTCCAAAAAGCATCTTTTGGTAAAACAGAAGTAACCTCTACATTTTCTAAATCATTGTAAAGATTAGTAATCGACCAGAAAATCCGGTAGCTGGTCGTTTCTCCTACCTCCGGCGGCAAGGGGCCAGAACCTAATTTCTCAAATTCTTCCGAATAATAGTGGCCTTCCGCTTCTAGATTCACTTTACTATTAACTTTTACCGCTACATGGTTGCTCTCACTCAGTTTTTCAAAATCCACTGTCGTATCTTCTGACTCGGCGGCCGCCACCTTGATATAGTTATCTATCGAAAAATTACGATCAGTTTCATCAAGTGGTGAGATAACGGAAAGAGTGGGAATGCGGAAAGTGAATTCTCCTTCCGCTTGAGGAACGACAGTGGAAAGTTCTTGAATCTGTGGCGCTCCCCAAGAAATGCTTTTTTCTTCAATCATGCCACTCTGAGGATCCTCCACTTTGGATAAATTTAGAATGTCGGTTTCGGAAACAAATTGGGCCGTAAGCACAACCCCTCTTAATTCCAAATCGCTGGCATTTTTATAATTAATTTTATATTCCAAAGTATCTCCTAAGTCGACCGCCACTTCCTGATTGTTTCCGTTGATAGTTAACTGCAGATTTAGTTCCGGTTTAACTAAAAATACAATGGCTGATTTTTCGGTTTGCAGTCTAAATTCACCATTATCCATCATTAATCCTAATTGGAACAAAATTTCTTTAGTATCACCGGGATTTCCCTGAAAAATCCCTTTCAGCTTTATTGTGTTTTCTTCATTGGCGGCCAACTCTTCCACCAACCAGGTTTGACCATCTTCTTGTATCGCAGGATCTGCTTCCTTAAGACTAAAGCCATCCGGAAAAGTGGCTATGATTTTTAAATTAGACAAGGGCAGTTTAGAGTTGTTTTTGAATTTCACATTTATCTCCGTCTCTTGACCACTGACAATCCTAATTGGAGCCACTAATGATAGATCAATTATTGAGGAGGTAATTTCTAGCGAGTGTGAAGCCTTGGTTTCAAAAACGGAATTAAAATTAGAAGGGGTGTAATCTAGCGAGGTCAAAAAAGTTCTGGTGGAATCAAGATCGCCAATGATTTGACCGGATATCTTAATTCTTCCGCCGGCCCCGCTGTCGATCCTGCCTATTTTCCAATAAGTATTAGCTTCGTTTTGAGCTTGGGGTTCAGAATGAGAGAAGTAAAATCCATCGGGATAAAGAATGGTTAAATCCGCATCTTTTATCGCCGCATTGTCTTTATTAAGATAAGTTATTTCTAATTCAATTTCCTGGCCCGAATCAACCGTTTTAGGTGCAGTAATGGTTAATTCAATGCTTTCTCCCTTTTTTCCCTGGCCTCGGTTGAAAATAAAAAATCCCGCGATACTGGCAGCGGCAAACATTACTAATAAAATAACCAGTAAAGTAAAAAACAGTCTTTTCTTGCTGAATTTTCTCCGATCCATCCTGGTCATATCAATCTCTTGACGGTGATCCTGACGATAAATAGAAACTAAGGTGTTGGCTTCGTTTTCTGATTTGGTTTTCTCTTGAGAATTACTTTTTCCGGGATCGGGATCTTTACTTGTTTTTTTACCAGCCGCGACCGGTATTTTTTTAACTTTCTTTTCAGTCATTTTTTAGCTTCTTAGCTTATTAGGATCCAGCTTCTTAGCTTCATGGTTTCTTGTGGCTTGATTGTTCTATTGTTACTAGCAGAGTTTAACAATAAAGCAATTGAGCAATGAAACAATCTCACATTTCACCTCACACCAAATCTTCAATCATCTTCGCGGACTTAATTTCCCTTTCGCTAACCGCCTGCAGTATCTTATTAACCACTTCCCTTATTTCCCCGAATATTAAATCATCCAAATTATTAATTTTGAGAGAAGAAAATCTTTCCTGACTCATGAGCCGCAGTACCTTTAAAGTGGTAGGAGAAATAGTTTCTAAATTATCTTCATTTTTTCGACAGGCGGGACAAATAATGCTTAGCTGAGAATAGCTGATAAAATTCTGTTCTTCTTTTATTCCCCTCTGGCAATAGAAACAGTTTTTAAAAGACGGCTGAAATCCCTGCAATGATAAAAGTCTGAGTAAAAAGGATAAAACAATTAAAACCTGCCTTTTAAAATCATCTTCCCTTTTTTGATTATAATGATCTAATGCTGAATAAGCTTCCTTAATCAGATCAAAAGTTTGTTGATCCGTTTGATGAAGACGAGTTAAATGATCAACGCTTTCATTGAAATAGGTAGCCAGGGCAATTCTTTCAAAATTGGATTTAAGGTGTTCAAAATTCTTTAAGATAGTGCTTCCCGTAACTCGATCGTGGTACTTCCCTTGAGCCACCATCAAATCAACTAAGGCAAAAGGTTCTAAATGTCCCGCCAGTTTACTCTGAATTTTTCTCGTTCCTCTGGCCACTACTTCTATTTTTCCTTCTTTTTCGGAATAGATCGTCAAGAGCTTATCATATTCTTTAAAATCCTGACGTTTTAAGATAAAAGCGGAAGAATGATGAGTGAACATAGCGGCTATAATTTTTCAATGCCAATTTTGACTTTCTTTCCCTCTATTTTAATTTCCTTTTCCTCTCGCTCTTTGTCTTTCTTTCGGTCGGCGCGGATCGAATCAGCGATTGTTTCTTTTTTAATTGAATCTTTAAAGAATACGAAAAATTTATCAAGATAGGGATCTTCGGTTTGGTAATAAATAATGATTTTATCTTCTATGATTAATCCTGCCTGCTTTCTTAAACTATTGATTTGACGGATTATCTCGCGAGAAATCCCCTCTTCTTTCAACTGATCAGTTAGGGTTAAATCTAATCCGATCTTTAGCTCTCCTTCTTCTTTATGAATCCAATCAACTCCTTGAGGAAGACGATCAATTTTGTTCACTTCTTTGACGTTTAATTCCTCGCGGAGAATTGCGGCGTACTCTTCTTTAAATTCAGGGTAAGCTACCACTAATTGACTAAGGGGTTGCCGCACTTTTATTTTTGCTTCTGATCGGGCAGCGTGAGCCAATTCCGCAATCTGTCTTATTAACTCCATGTCTTTTATCAAGCCTTGATCAATAGGAGATTTATCCTGCACCGGCCAATCTTCTAAATGCACCGATTCCTGCCAGGGTTTTTGAACTTTACCGGTAATTGCTTTTAATTCCTGATAAAGAGCTTCCGCTAAGAAAGGGGCGAAGGGAGCCATTATTTTAGCTAAAGTAATCAGGACTTCCCAAAGAGTATTTAAGGCCGCGGTGCGATCATGAGAATCATTCTCTTGCTTAAATCTTTCGCGGGATCTCCTTAAATACCAATTGGATAAATATTGTATAAATTTTTCTATTTTCCGACCCGCTTCAGTAACATGGTAGCGATCCAAAGCCTCTGCCACTTCTCGGACCAGCAAATGGAGTTCGGAAATAACCCAATGATCTAAAATATGTCTGGAAATCAACGCTTCTTGGGAAAATTTATCTCCCGCAAAGGTCTGGAAAAACAGAAATACATTCCAAAGAGTTAAGAACTGTTTCTTTACTACTTCCTCAACTCCCTTTTGATCAAAATTCTTGGAATCACCGGGCTGGTTCATCGTATAAAGATACCACCGCAGGGAATCGGACCCCAAGGTGTCAAAAATCGTCCAGGGATCAATTATATTGCCGCGGGACTTGCTCATTTTTTGTCCATTTTTATCCAAAATTAATCCTAAACAAATAACATTGCGGTAAGGGGTGCCCTTTTTTAATAAGGTGGCTATGGCCAAAAGAGTATAAAACCAGCCCCGGGTTTGATCAATTGCTTCTGAAATATAATCCGCTGGAAAAAATTCTTCCTGGTCGATCTTGGCTTCGTTCTCAAAAGGATAATGCCACTGAGCAAAAGGCATTGAACCCGAATCAAACCAGGCATCCAGCACTTCTGGCACTCTCTTCATCACTCCTTGGCATTTTTCACACTGAAAAGTAATTTCATCAATAAAAGGACGATGGGGATCAAAGTTTTTAGTAATTTTATTCTGGGAATATTTCGCCAATTCTTTAAAGGACCCGATGCATCTTTGGAAATGACATTTTTGACAACGCCAAACCGGCAAGGGAGTTCCCCAATAACGTTCCCTTGATAAGGCCCAGTCCTTCACCTCGTTCAACCATTCTCCAAAGCGACCCTCCTTAATATAATCGGGAACCCAATTAATTTCTTGATTATTGCTAATTAATCGCTCTTTTACCGCCGTGACCTTTATAAACCAAGAGGTTTTGGCATAATAAAGCAGGGGGGAGTCACAGCGCCAACAAAAAGGATAGGTATGGCGGATGGTTCCGGCATGATAAAGCAATTTTCTTTCTTTTAAGTCGCTCACAATCCGGGGGTCAGCATCTTTAACAAACAAGCCGGCGAAAGGTTTTGCTTCTTTGATGAATTTTCCTTCTAAATTCACCAAGTGCTGTTTAGGCAAACCGACTTTTGTCCCTAATTCAAAATCTTCTGCTCCGTACATTACCGCAATATGGACAATTCCTGTTCCTTCTTCAGTAGAAACAAAATCGGCCGGCAGTACGTAATGGGCTTTTTCTTTGTATTTAACAAACTGGTAAAGAGGTTCAAATTCTAACCCTACTAATTTCTTGCCTTTTAATTTTTTGATAACATTGTATCTTCCTCTTAAAACCTCTAAGCGTGATTCGGCTAAGATTAGAATCTGCTTTTTGTGTTCTACTTTGACATAATCCACATTTTCTCCTACCGCTAAAGCTACGTTAGCCGGCAAGGTCCAAGGAGTAGTGGTCCATACCAGAAAAAATTCTTCTTTTTTGGAATCCTTTATTTTGAATTTAATGTAAATGGATGGATCTTCGGTATCTTCTTGGTACCCTAAAGCCAGCTCGTGAGAAGAAAGAGAGGTGCCGCAACGAGCACAATAAGGCACTACCTTATAGTCCTGATACAAAAAATCTTTATCCCAAATCTGTTTAATAATCCACCAGAGCGTTTCAATATAATCACTTTGGTAGGTGATGTAAGGATGCTGAAGATCAATCCAGAATCCCAACCGCTCAGTTAATTTCTCCCAATCGTCTTTATATTTCCAAACGCTTTCTTTGCATTTTTGATTGAATTTTTCTATTCCGTATTTTTCAATATCCGGCTTTCCCGAGATGCCCAGCGCTTTTTCGATTTCCAGCTCCACCGGCAGACCTTGGGTATCCCAGCCCGCTTTACGGTCAACCCGAAAACCCCGCATGGTTTTATAACGGGGAATCAGGTCTTTAAAGGCTCGCGCCAACACATGATGGATACCCGGCTTGCCGTTGGCCGTTGGTGGACCTTCAAAAAAAATAAAATGCTTATCTTTGTTCTTGGCTAAGCTTTTTTCAAATATTTTGTTCTTTTTCCAAAATGAAAGAATTTCCTGTTCTTGTTTAGGGAAATCTGGCTGGATAGAATGATTTCGCTCTTTGTTTTTATTCATATCTACTTTTTTGATCAACGTTATTATACAAGAAAATTAGGTTAAAGACAAGATAATAAAAAAACCTACTGACAATGTTGCCAGCAGGCCGTTGAAGATTATTCCGACTACAGAACGTTAAAACGCATCAGCGCTTCTTCCGTTTCCGGGTCACATCGGAACAATGAATCAGAATCAACTCCAATTGAACCACTACCAGCGTAGGAGGTGAAAATTCTAGTCATCATAATCCTCTTCATAATCATCATCATCATCGTAATAATCGTGGAAATGTTTTTCACATTCCCCGCAAGAGTAAACAGGGTTATTACAACCAGGATACGAACATGTTGTTCCCTCGTTATAAATTTTTTTCGGACTGCCCATTCCTTGCCTCCTTCCTTCTTTACGTTCCTTTTCTTCTCTCATCTTTCTTTTTTCATATTCCAATTCCTTTTCTAATCTTTTTATTTCTTCATCCAGTTTTTTCTGCTCATAGCTTGAAAGTTTTTTCTTTGGTTTTAAATTAGTTACTAAAAGAAGAGTTACAAAAAAAAGAAAACAACAGCAAGGAAAATATACTTTAAAACAACATCACTTATTGAGTCCATCAGTCTCAACCTCCCTTTTTAAAGGTTTTTAAAAGAGCGGAAATTAGTAATTTAGAATATCAAATTCCTATATTAAGTCAAGTCATTGAGTTCTTTTGGATCAGGTTAAGATGCTATTTATCAGCTTTTCTATTTTTTGGGGATTGATCGGCAAAAACACTGTTTTTAAAGAATGCTTCTGGCCTTTGAGTATCTTAATCCTATTCTGGGAAATGTCAAAAGTATCAGCCAGTAATTCAATAAGTTCCTTATTCGCTTTTCCTTTATCCGGAGATGTCCGAATTCTTACTTTTAAAAAATCGCCTTGGTGGAACTCTAACGTGGAAAGAGTCCACAAAACAATTGATGACGAATATTACCTTAATTCTTACAAGGTATGGAGCAATATCTACCAATGGCTGCATTACTACAATTTTGAAAGAATCCATCTATTATTAAATGGCCTCACTCCCAAGGAAAAACTATTCCAAAGTGTTACCTCTGACTGTCAACTGTACATATCTTCTGGAATTTCTGGAATTTAAAAATCCAATCAGGTGGGGCTTGGCTTACTCTTGCCAAATAGTATCCAAATATGATATAAAAGCGGTGGCTATTATGAATGTTTTAAGAATACTTTCTAAGCATACAAAAATCTTCCTGGAAGGATTTTTTGCAGTGGCTATTACTATCCAGATTCCTCTAATTTTTTCAAGTGCCTGGCCCATGTTCATGCATGATGCTCAACACACCAGCCAAAGTCCCTTTGCTACCCGCCAACAACCACATCTTGAGTGGAGTGTGCCACTTTCTCTCTCACCAACCTCTGCTTCGGTCATTGGAGCGCGAGGTATTATTTATATTGGCTCTCTGGATAACAATCTGTATGCGATTGATCCCCGGGGAGCTATCCTCTGGAGTTTTGTTACCAATGGGCCTATTATTTCCAGTTCAGCCGTAGATTCAGAGGGAAACATTTATGTTGGTTCGTCTGATCATTTTTTATATGCTGTGCAAAGCAATGGAACTTTATTGTGGAACTATGACCTCGGTACTTCTACTAATAGTTCACCTACCATTATTCTCGGTAATCAATCTCCTGATACTATCTATACTGCTTCTCAAAATGGGACACTGTATGCTTTTTCGGCTGATGGATTTCTCTTATGGTCTACTGATCCTCTTCAATATGGTATAGATTTTTCTTCACCAGCCATTACTTCTCAACAATTAATTGCCATTGGTTCGCTTGGCAATCCAGTAGCCTGGTCTTCAGGAAAACTGCACCTTCATAATCCAGACGGAACTTTCCATTGTAGCTATGATACCGGCTTTTATCAGGGTAATGGAATTCGGAGCTCAGTCAGTATTACGGAAAGTGATAATATTCTTTTTGGCACAAAGGATAATTTGGGATGGGGACCTGGTGTTTTCTATGTTGTGGATCAAGACTGTAATTTGATTTGCCACACTTCAGATCTAAACCATCACCAAAGCTCACCAGCTATTGCCAATAATCAAACCATCTACTTAGGTACTAACCAAGGATTATTGGCGCTTAATGAAACGTGCCAAATACTTTGGACCGCTCCTACGGAAAGCATCTCTATATCTAGTCCTGCCATTGATAGAAATGGAACAATTTTAGTCGGTTCTGATTCTGGCTATTTATTTGCTCTTTATCCTAACGGAACTATCAAATGGCAATACTACCTTGGTGAACCACTGGGTTCTCCAATAATTGGACCAAGGGGTCAAATATATGTTGCTTCAGCCAATAACCTGTATGCTTTTAGAGGTCCCTTGATTCCTGAGGCTGTGATGTATTAAATCGGCCGAGGGTATGAAGGATAACCCCTGAAATACAGTATTAAAACACCCCAGAGCGTCTAAAGACAACCCTGGGGTAAAAAACTGTGTGCGGTGCGAACATCTGGAGGTTGATAACCGGGTCGGTTATCGATTAATCTCGCTTTTTTGTTGCGTTTATTCCACATGTCGCGCGCCTTAGGCGCACTATGGCAGCCACACACTTCTACCATTCCATGTGGTCATGACCTAGGATTGGTGTCAGGCAACGAACCTCCAAGAAGGATGTGACATAGGCAAATACCTCCAATGTCCATCACGAAAGAGATGAAAAGGATCAAGGTCCAGTAAACTCTAACTGGACAAATTCAGTATACCTTACTTTTTTATTTTAACAAACAATATCCGAATAAATTCTAATTAGATAAAAGTAATTTGCTGTCTAAATATTATTTTAGGGTCTTGCCTAGCAAATTTATGATAAAATGCTAGGGAAGGCCTATGAAATATAGTAAATTAAGTACTTTCAATATT
>PEXU01000060.1 GCA_002774635.1 Candidatus Kerfeldbacteria bacterium CG08_land_8_20_14_0_20_40_16
TACCGGGATGCAATGACTGCTTTGCCCGATACAACTGTAAGGGCGACTGCTGTCACCTCAGAGCTAACAAGTATGGCACGGATTTCGTGATTCGAAAAAGCCCAAAATGTTACGCTAATCGCTTGCTCACACTGGGATTGTTATGCCTTGCATTAGGCCTACCAGAGGTGTTCAAACCCTAAATCCCAGGAGTTAAGCTTGAGCACAAATGCCCCTTTCTTAACTATACACAACGCAAAATCACCCGAGCCCGTTACATAACTAGATGCAACGGGCCCTTTTTTATGGTAGAATATTTATATGATTAGAATTTCTGGCCAGTCTCCAAAAAATATATCAAAACAATATTTTCGTGCTTCTCTACAAAAAACCTTAAGTGAAGCACTTAAAGTTTTGAATTGGGAAAATAAAGGAATAAATATCAAAATTGTTGTCATAATTAATAAAAGGGTGCCAGTTGGAAGCGGTCGAGCTTACCATGGACGTACAATCCGAAAAATCATACTTAACCCGCGACCGCATTATCCATTTCCATGGAATACTGTCCGTCACGAACTTCTTCATATTTTATTGAAAAGCCGCATTAAAATTAGTTTACCGCCGACTGCTCGTCCTATTTTAACAGGTTTGAATTATATTCAACAACCGACAAGAGATAATGTTGAAGAATATATCGTACGGATACTTAATAATCTCTTTCTTTCTAAGAAGAATGGATGTGCTTGGTACGAAGCGCAATTACTTCATGAAAAACGTTCTGGTTTTCGAAGAATCAGAGCCGTTGCTCACCAGCTAGAAAGTTGGCAATTATCAAAGAAGCCATTTTCAACCGAATTTTTTAAACGTATTGCAAAAATACTGATATGCTAAAAAAATAAAAAATAGCCCCAAATAATGTTTTGCTGCCGCAAAACAAAAACTTTTAATTACATCCGATAACAGCGTATATCTGGTTACGGCTCCGATGGACATCGGAGCCTCCACCCATACCCCGCTTAGCGGGGCATCAGATATCCGCAAACGTTATATGACATATTGCTCAGCGAAAATGCGATACAATAAAAAATTTAAAATGAAAAATAGCCTATCAGTAATCAAAACGGATATCTTAAATTGTTTCGGATTTAATCAGACACACAAATTATCTATTGATCAAGCTCACAATCTTCTAGTGATAGCAAGAAATCCTTGGATTAATCTATATTATGATAAAAAACTTCCAGATCAAATTAAAAATATTGGCGATTATGCAATCGGACACGCCGAGTTGAAATATGCAGATTTTCAAAAGAGATATGGAAAAAAATTTCAGATTCTTCTAACAACAGACAGGGCAAAAAGCGTAGAAACCGCCGTTAAAATGGCAGATAGGGGGGTTTCTCTCTTTGATAAAAATGTCAAGATAAAGCTTGAAGTGTTAACAAAAGATTATAGACATCCAATCAATGATTTTGTTATTGAAGCCGCTCAAATTTTACGTTCTAGTGAAAAAAAATACTGTATTTGGCCAATTATAAATTATAATGAAAAAGATATTGTAACATTGGCAAATATTGGTGTCGAAGTCATTAGAGTTATGAGAGGTCCCTTTGGTTGCAACGGTACAATAAAAGAGGTGCCAGACCTAAATCATCTAGGCAAAATAGGAATAGATCTAAAAATTCCAATAATCTTGGAAGGAGGCATTGGAAATGATAAACAAGTTTATGAAGCATTGATTACGCCAGGTATTAAAGCTATTTTAATAAATTCATGTTTATTTAAACCGTTGGATGACGAAACAACAGTAGACCCAATATATATGATGAAAACAATAAGGCATGCAGCAGATCTTGCTTCAAGAAATAAGAGATATCACCCGTATAACCTAAATTGTTGCTCTATCTCTAAGCAGATTGAAGACTTAATGTAACAAGAATGAATAACATCCAGTTTTTATTTTCGTTATAATTTAATGCGCATGAATAAAAAACTTTGATGAATAGCGATAATTAAATCGCATGCGTCATACGTCATATAACAGCGTATATCCGGCTCGGCTTAACGCTCCACTTCGTTCCGCTACCTCGCGCAAATTCGCCTCCTTTATTGGTATGTTATAATAAAGATGTCGGTGAACTTCGTATATACGCAGACGTTAAGTGAAATATCGAAGAGCAAATATTTTAAAATTCTGAATTTACCATCTATTTTCACATGGATACCTCAAGCATAACAATTACAACAAAAAATCTTCTATGGTTCCGAACTTAAAACTGGTAATTAATCCGGAAGCGGATATTAAAAACTGCATTCGGTTTATAAAAGAAAGCGAATTCGTTGATTGGTTTTTACCGCTGGATTTTCAATATATTTTGAGTAAAAAGTTTTCTTCATTAGAACGCGGTAAGATTATCAGGGAATATACCCGTTATCGCTACAAAATAAATGAAGCTAAAATAAAACAGGGCATCAACGCCACTAAAAAACGCTGGCGAAAGGCAGAAAATAAATTCTATAAAATAATAAATGAAATTTTCCAAGGTCATCCCTGGCCAAAAGGCAAATACCTTGGAATCGCCTCAATTTATTTTATGTATCCTAGAGACATAGGAGCAAAAACCTTTTATTTTCCTTGGGTCAAAATCAAAGCAGATCCTCTTAGGGTCATTGGCCATGAAATGATTCACTTTATTTTTTTTGACTACATCAAAAAGAAATACGGCTTAAACGAAAACAGTAAAATCAAGAGCAAGGATCCGAAATACGTTTGGCAAGTCTCGGAAACCTTCAATAATGTAATGGAAAACTGGAAACCATACAAAAACATCTTTAGAGAAAATGACAGTAAACCTTACCCTGGCTGCGAAAAAATGTATCAGTTAATGAAACAGCAATGGAATAAAAAACAGGATATCAGTGAATTGCTTGATAAGGGGCTTTTAAAATAATTTCTGTAATAAACATTGCTCTTTATAAGACAACGGTTAGTGATAAGTTCTTTTTAAAAGGAGACAAAAATGGTGGTAGCACCGCCGAACTATCAATGGGAATGCTTGGGATGCGGTAAAATAGCTTATTCTTATGAGATGCCCGGCGCTCCTTTTTCTCTGCAAAAACGGAAATGCCCTGATTGCGGCAAAGAAATGAAAGGCAGTCCGCTTAGGTCACCATCTTCTGCGCATCCCTGCAAAAAATATTGATGGTATTAAAACTGGCGCCCCTAAGACGTCAGTTTTTGTTTGCTAAAGAAAAACCCCAGGTCAAGGCCCAGGGTAGGGGATTAATAGTTTCATTTGAATTATCAATCATCCGGAGCAGGCGCCAGAAACGCCTCTATGTTCCCAAGCAAGTTAGATTTGATTAGATATTTGGTTTCTTCTCCCAGCTTGCTAGCAACAATTACTTCGCTGTAGGCGAATACATGACGTTTCAGCGACACCACCATGATCGCCTCATGATTAATCTCCTGAACGGCCTTAAGGGCGGATTGATAGTTTACGCCCCAGGCATTGCTTACGAACAGCGCGTCAAAGGCGACAAAGAGCAAGATAATAATGATTAATACCGCTCCCAAGGTCAGCAACTCCATGAAAGCAAATCTCCGTGAATCCTTCATAACCACCTCCAATTCAGTTTTAAAAAATCCTTCTAAGCCGAGCTACTAAAAGGTCAAGAATCGCGAGAGAAAGTTCGTAATCCTTCAATTGATTTGTTGACACAATTTGCCGGAATGGCGTAGATGTACCAGCCGATTCTATGCCAGGAAATTCCCACGATGCAGAGTTGTCCCTTCTTGCTCCGCGCATGCAGTAAGTTTTCGCGCGCATAACAGTTGAGCAGGACGCCGCCTTCGCCTCGGGGCTGGCGCTTCAGCAGATAGTAAATTGCGGCCAGGGAAATCTCTAAATTTTTTTCACCTCCCAGTCCATCAATGATTGTTTGATAGTGGGCTGTTCGTTGCTGCATCTGATAGCAGAGCGTGGCTCTAGCTCGCGGCTCTTCAATTTTGTCGAAAAAGAGTTCTTTGAAGCTGTCTTCGATCCTAAAAATACTTACTTTCGCTTTGCTACTGGTATCCTCGATAAACCTTTTGCTGACCACAAATTCTTTGGCAGTTGCCGGAATAATGATGGTTCCCAGCAATCGCAGTAATGGCTCAGGTTTTTCCGATTGGCCTGGAGAATTACCAAAGAGTTTTAAAAGCTCTTTGGTTAGCATTTTTGGGGAACAGCCATTCCACTCTTCGATTACGGATTTAGGAATGAGCCCCAATGGAAAATGAGTTTTTATTCTCCGGATCAGCTCAAGTTCCGCTTTGCTTATGATTTTATCGCTTGGCATAGCGATTCTCCCTTTCCGTTTATTTATCTGCCGCTACTTTTCGAAGGGTGAATATTGATTTAAGAAAGAGCAAGGTTACTAGTTAAAGTATCTTAGTAAATCTTTTATGGTTTGTCAACAAAGCGGGGCCACTTAAACCATATTGTTTAAGCAAAGCTCTTAATGTTATGATTATTGTATCACAGCTACTGATTTCACAACTTCTTATCCTTTGAAAAAATTCACCTCATCTAAAGTGACATTAAATCTCAAATTAATCCCAGAAAACTAAATGGCCAGAAAAAATCTAATCCGTCGCCATTCCGCCACTTCGCATCAGGCGCAGCACCTTAAATACTCTAGATTCAATAATCTTGCATTTTAATTTGATCGTTTTTTTGTTATAATGGATTAATAAAATAACAACCATAATGGATTATTCTTGGATTATCTTTGCCTTGTTGTCTGCAATTACCGCGGCGCTGGTGGCGGTGTTTGGAAAAATCGGACTCACGGGGATCGACACCAATACCGCTACTACCATCAGAGCGATAATTATGGCGTTGTTTTTAATTGGGCTGATCGCAATTCAAGGAAAATTAGGAAACATCAAACCGATTATCGCTAACCACAAAGCCCTTTTTTACATAATTTTGAGCGGATTGGCCGGGGCGCTGTCGTGGCTTTTTTATTTTGTCGCGTTGCGCAAAGCGACTGTCCATCAAATCGTTCCTCTGGATCGCTTAAGTATTGTTTTTGCCCTCTTACTTGCGTTTTTTATCCTCGGCGAAAAAATATCACCTAAAGCAGGCATTGGCGCCGCACTGGTAGTAATAGGGGGAATTTTAATTGCGCTGGGATAGTTATGGAATTTAATTAACTCTAAAAATATTATGGCGATCAATAAAGAATGGCATCAAAAAAATAAAATGCCGAAAAATCCCACTTTTGATCAAAGAGCTAAATGGCATTTAGTACATCAAAAGAACTGTTCGTGCTGGCCCGTTCCTAAAAAACTGGCTCAAGAAATAAAAAAAAGATATGAAAGCTAAACAATCAAAACTGATCCGCTGCCAAATATGCAATAAGCTTAAGCAACCAGCAGACGCTGTTTCCGTTAATCAAATGAGTGAGTTTTTGGTTAAGACCATTAAAAAAATTAATCCTGGTTGGAAATCCGAAGGCTATATCTGTCTAGACGATCTTAATTCCATTAGAAAACAATACATTAAAGAGTTGCTGAGTATTGAAAAAGGGGAGTTATCCAGCCTAGAAGAGGATATTCTAAAAAGCATTAAGGAGCAACAGTTGGTTTCCAAAAATATTAACAAAGAATTTAAAGAAAAACTGACTTTTGGTAATAAATTATCCGATAATTTAGCTCGATTTGGAGGGAGCTGGCGTTTTATAATATTATTCGCAATTGTTTTATTTATTTGGATCCTGATAAACTCTCTGATTTTACTAAAACGGCCATTTGATCCTTACCCCTTTATTTTACTTAATCTAATACTTTCTTGCTTGGCTGCTCTGCAGGCACCCGTTATCATGATGAGCCAAAACAGGCAGGAGGCCAAAGACCGCCTGCGCTCGGAACATGATTACCGAGTGGATACCAAAGCGGAGCTAGAAATCCAGCAACTGCACGAAAAAATGGACCATCTTCTAATGAAACAGTGGCAAAGACTGTTAGAGATTCAGGAAATCCAGATAGATTTAATGGATCAACTGGCAAACAGGGCTTCGAACGGACAGAAGACTAATAATAGGAATTCTTAAACTTGTTAATGATTCCTGAAACAAAAAAGAGGATAGAACTTATTCTCTTCTTGTAATTTTATTAAAGCACTTTTTCCCCGTGCGCTTTATCTGTTGTTTTTCTGATAATTTTATCGGTAAACAAAATCCCGTTGAGATGATCTATTTCATGCTGGAGCACTCGGGCTAATAACCCTTCCCCTGCCATAGTCATTTTTTCTCCTTTTTGATCTACGGCAGCTACCTTTACTTTTTTGTAGCGTTTAACCATTCCAAACACTCCTGGCACGCTTAAACAACCTTCTTCTTCCACTTCTTTTCGGATTGATTTAGCAACAATTTTAGGGTTGATCAAAACTAATGGCCCGTCTTTGATATTAATTACAATTAACCGGATTGATTCTCCCACTTGGGGAGCAGCAATACCAATTCCTTTGTCGTTATGCATTGTTTTAATAAGATTTGGAATTAGTGCTTGAATGCCAGCGGACAGCGGATGCTCAATTAGGTCCGCTTTTTTTCTTAAGGTTGGATTAGGATCAGTTATTATTTTTAGGGTCATTAAAGTAAAGTTAAGGGGTCAACGTCTACTATCCAATCATCGGGGATTAATTGAATTATTTTTTTTAGTTCCAGTGGATGATTGGGTTGGATTTTTAAAACCAGCTGCCATTGATATTTTCCTCGCCGGCGCGGAATATGAGCGGTAAACGGCTCCGAAAGCTCGATAGCGCGCGATTTTAGCGCTTGGGTAAGAACCTGATATGTCTGGTTCACTTCCTTTTCCGCTATTTTAGCCTCTTTCTGTTGATAAATCAATCTTACTAAATGCCAGACCGGCGGCCAATGCAGAGCAGCTCGCATTTTCAATTCCTCTTTGGCAAATCGTTTAAAATCCTGTTTAGCGACCGCTTGCATGCATTTGTTTTCCGGAGTAAAGGTTTGAATAATAGTTGGCGCTGGGGTAGGAGTAAAATGAATAACCCTATTAATTAGCTGGTAAGTCCTTTCTTCCGATCTAAAGTCGGGCAGATAAAGAAGGTTATCGGCGGAAACAATTCCGATCGCGCCAATATTGGAAAGTTTTAAATTCCGTAAGGCAAATTCCGTGCCAATTACTATTCCGGTGTAATGCTCCTTAATAGGAACCCCCTGATCTACCCGATGAACAGTAGTTTGAGGGAAGAGCGTGCTCAACTCTTTTTCTACCGCTTGAATTCCTTTGCCGGCGGATTTTAAATTACTTCCTTGGCATTGAGGACATTTAAGCACTAACGGTTCTTGTTTTTTGCAATGCTGGCAGAAAAAATAATTTTTTTCATAAGTGGCAAATAGTAATAAGCATTCTGGACAACGGGCGATCCAATGACAATCCTGACAAAGATAAGAGGTGGCCATTCCTTTTCGGTTTAGAAACAAAAATACACTTTTTTTCTGATTAATGGTTTGAGTAATCAATAAATTCAGATTTTCGCTGATGCCGGAAAAATTTCCTTTCTTTATCTCTTCTTCCATAGATACCACGTTGATGATAGCAGTTGATGGGGGAGGGGAATCAATTGGCTCTATTTGTCCCTCCGTTATTTTCTTAAACATTTCCAAAGAAGGGGTTTGACTGGTGAACAAAATTTTTGCTCGGTAATTTTTAACCAGTTGTTGCGCCGCTTCTCGTATATGAAAGCGGGGATTTTGATCGGCATTTTTGTGATTCTCGTCCTCTTCCAAATGAACAATTATCTGATCTAGTCGGGAAAAAGGAAGGAAAACAGCCAGCCGAGTGCCAATAATCACTTTTGCTTTATTTTTCCATACTTTTTCCCATTGCTGAAAATATTCTCTGGTGTTTAGCGCACTGTGAATTAGGGCGATCTCTTTTGAATTTAATAGGGATAAAATGCTATTTAACTCGGCGTGATCCGGTACGATAATTAGGGTTACCCGTTGATTAGTTTTGTTTCTTAATAAAACAGCATAAAAAGCCAATAAGATTTCTTTTTGGGCGGAAACTAAAGAAGCGCTTTGGCAAATGCTGGAGGAATATTTTTTTACTTCCCTAGTAAGCCAGGGGACCAATTTTTGGGGAATTTTTAATAATGGTGATAAAGAAGATAGTCTCGGCTCAGATTTTAGAGGATTCTTGGGGAAGTTCGGCACAACGCTTTTTAAGATGGTGCTTTTGGCAACAAAATAGTAATTACTCATCCAGTCAACCAGTTTGAACTGCTCGGCGGTAATTACCGGTTTTTTTTGTACAATCCGAGCAATCTCTTTTATTTTAGTCATAGGAATATTAGTTGTTTCTTTTAAATTACTAACCACTCCTAAAAATTTAGAGTTTTGAAAACTAATTTCAACCAATTGCCCTTTTTTAATTTCTTTTCGTAGTTCTTTGGGAATTTGATAATCAAAAACAGCAAGGTTTCTGATGAGCCTTCTTAAAGGAATAATTTCTGCGTATTTGTTGACCATAAGCGATATTTAGTTTATCACTCTTTTTTAAAACAAAAAAGCCCTTATCAAAAGCCTTTTATCGAAACAATGACAGCACAATTCGCGAATTAAGCCCGCTTGTGTTATTTAATAATAAAATTGACTGTTAGGTAACCAACCCCAAAAGGACCCTCGTAGGATAAAACATCCGGTTGATAATTAATATCATTTAAAATTCCTAGCAAAATAACGAATGATCGCAGTCCGCATTCCGCTGCCTTTTCAATCAGCTCGGGATCTAAATTCAAGATACCAGCTACGTTATTTTGTTTGATTAATTCAACCAGTTTTTCGTCAAATACCCTCCCTTCTTTAGTGTAACCGGCTGGCGCATCCTCGGTAAGACTATGCGAAAGATCACCAGAAGCAATGACGGCAATTCGCTTGGTACTTTTTAAGATTTCCTTTTGTAGTAATACTCCAAAATTAAAATGACTTTCTAAATTCAGGAGGGAGAAACTAATGGGAACGATTGGAATGTTAGTTAGACTTTTGGCTAAATAAAATAGGGGAACAGTAGCCCCGTGGTCAATATTGGGCTCGTCAATAAGATTGAGGGAGACATTTTCTTCCTGCGCCCGCATTTTTATGTTGGAAATTAATTCAGCGTCTGGTTTGAATTCTAACTTAGTTTCAAAATCGCCAAACTGTTCCAGCGAACTTTGGTATTTTTCCGCCAGATTGATTAAAAAAGTATCTTCGACAATGGGAGCGTGCGGAGAAATTATAATTAGGGAATCTGGTTTTGAGGCATAAAGGTCATTGCCTAAATTCTTCAGAGCCATTTCAGTTTTTTTTACTTGCGCTAAATTTTCCCGTCCGATGCTGGGAATTAATAAGGGAGGATGCGGTGTTATTGCGCTAAAATTTAACGACATAAGCTTGAGTAATTAAAAAAAATATTAATCAATATCGATCGACTTTCCCATAGGATGAATATTCAAAGCCTGCTCTGAAGTATAAATTATATTTTCCCATTTATATCCTAGAGCGTTTAAGGCCTCAGCACTTTTAAATGGTCTTTTTTCTCCATTCGAAATGACATAGACCGCATTTGTTTCGTGAGCAGTCACTAATTCTCCATCCTTAAATTTAACTGGATCACCAGATTGATAAGAATCGATCTCCGCTTGATCTACCTGAACAATGGCCCGATTTTTGAAACGTGATCGCAATATTTCCTTAGACCAAATGGAATGTCTGATCCCGTTTTCAATATAGGAAACTCCGCCCGTCTGTTTTGACTGTAAGAGAATGCCCGTGGGATAAATATCTGATTCGGTAACCGGATCGCCATTCGGTATGCTATTTAGTTCGTTCCAGCTGGCGGGAATTATTTCTTCCGGGTTAAATCCAAGACCGCGCAGTACTTCTTTAGAAACAATGCCTCGTTTTTCACCATTGACTATAATGTAAACTGTTCCCTTGGGTGATTGTAGTAACACGTTATTGGGAAACCGAATGGGCGGTCCATCCTCATAAGCTCCCAGCTCGTTTCCCGTAACTATGATTATTTTATTGGGATCATAGTTGGCTAAAAGCGTTGTTCTGTTCCAAATCGGTTTTTTCTTGCCGTTTTGAATAAGATAAACCCCGTTGCTTCCATATTCTTGGACTAGCGTTCCGTCCGGATAGTGACGGGTGAACCACTCCTGCCAGAGCCTGGCAAACAAGGAAGTGCCGCCAACGCTTTGATCCCCGCCGCCGTATTTACCCACCCAAGGCGTATAAGTATACAAAACTGCCGTGGCCGCATTCTCCGGGGTAATAGTAATTCCATCTAGGGTAGTTTTAGTAATCCTGGGACCCCAGCCGGAAATGGTAGTACCGTTTTGAGCGATCCCGCCCAGATATTTTATGCCCCTAATTGCCTCGGCCGATTTATAAATTTGATTAAAAAATCCTTTATAGTCCGGATCGCAGGAAGAATTATCCGGACAGCCATAGCCGGCGGCACGATCTAATTGCTGTTGGGTTGGACTGGAATTATTAACTAGGCTTTGCTCTACTTGAATTCTAACCAAGAAGTATTTCGGGCTAAGCTCGTATAAATTAGCGGCACCATATATTATCTCGGCAGCCGACGTAGGACCATCCAGCCCATCGGTAATGTAGTTTGCCAGATAACTTCCTTTATCCCTTAAAAAACTCTGAATTCGGGAAAGCGACATGACGTTATTATCGGTTAATTCCGAATCGGTGATGACATTATTTAAATTGAAAAAAGCGGCGTTGGTAACTAGGGGGACCGCTAATAGGATGGTAATTAAAATTGAAGCTGCCCTTTTAAGCATAATAGCGTCCATTTTGTTTAATTATTAGCCAATTTACTTTTATTATACCCTAAAATATGGTATTATTCAAGAGCATGTATCAGGCCACCCACTTTTGGACAAGGGCGCATCCTGGCTGTTTAAAATGAATTGAATCGGCGATTTAAGATTAAGAGACCAATGAGGCCT
>PEXU01000016.1 GCA_002774635.1 Candidatus Kerfeldbacteria bacterium CG08_land_8_20_14_0_20_40_16
AAACATAGCCAAAAATATAAAGAAATTAAGACAAGAAAAGGGTATTTCGCAGGATCGACTTTCAAAATTAGCTGGCTTGTCATTAAATACAATTGTAAATATAGAAGCCGGTAATAATCCTAATCCTACAATTGAAACATTAGAAAAAATCGCCGACGCTTTGGGCGTTAGCATTGATGACTTAATAAAAAATAATAAATAAAGATATGGCAACAGGAAGAACAATAAGCGCAAATTTTATAACAGCCAAAGATAGCAAAATAATTTCGCTCTGCGAAAAAATATCTAATTTGATAATGGGCGAAATTAAAGATAAAAATTCTCAAAAAGAATTTTTAAAAGATTTTGCACGAATAAGTTATACAAGAGATGCCGGAGCGGGCGTAGCGGCAGGAAAATTACAGCGTGATGCACTATGTACTATGGGACGACAAGGCAAAGCACCGTTTTCTAACAGAAACTTAAGATGGCATCCACTTGTGGTCGCTGAGACTCCTATAAGTTACGCAAAAGAAATAGATAAAATAAAAATCGAGGGAAAAGACGAATCTCAAACATTAATTTTTGTAATAAACGGTAAAAAGTATCCATCATCTAAAGTTCATGAATTAAATCAAAGATATGTAGCATTGCCAAAACATTGGTTGCCACATATTGATAGCCTTAAACACTGGTCTGATACTTTATGGACACAAAATTCTTGTGTCATTCCAGCGCTTGAATCTTGCGAATGGTATGATGCCGTGGAGACTTATGCTATTTTAGGAATTACCATAGGAATTGAAATGTACAAAGTAGATTTTAGAAAAGTATTTGATGCTATTACTAGTTTACTGAAAAAACAAAGTATTGATAAAAAGATAGAACTTCCCTCAAAAGATTTTCCTAATAAAAAATCTGATTTCGTTAATTGTCCGATGTGTACAGTTCCAATTTCTGGTAATGTGTCTAATATGCCAAGAAGAAAAAGAGGAACAATATGGCAACCAGCATGGAGACGAACCAAACGAAGCGAGGGAGAAGAGTCTAGTATTCAGATTATGCACGTTAATCCTCTAATTGAAAAGGTAGTTAATCATAATGCTAAAAATGTTAGATATGGCCATAGATGGTGCAATGTTTCGATGACAGATCACTCGCTGGAAGAAACCCTTGATTTTATGGAGTATATAGTTAGGGCGCATAAAAGATGCAAATAATGTCAAAAATAAACAAAAAAACTATGGATTTATTTGAGGCTTACGAGCTAAATAAGCCCAAGAGTTTTATTTACATAAAAGATTTGAAACCCATCAATAATCTCAAATTGATATTTAGAGAATTAAGAGATTATTTTGCTGGGAATGTTACTGGAATTACAAGGGATGAGAAAATCGCACAAAACATTATGCGATTACTTTTCTGCAAGATTTATGATGAGAAAAATAAAAACCAGAAAGATTTAACCGATTTTTCCAATAGACCAGATGAGAATCTTACTATATTTTCAAAAAGAATTGAATCTTTATTCGATAAAGTTAAAAACAAGTATTCTGATATTTTTGAAACAGATGAAAAAATTGAAGTTAATCCTAAAGAGTTATCGTTTATAGTTTCAAAAATAGAAAATTATTCAATTATAGATGCAGATCGAGATGCGATAGGAGACGCTTTTGAGGAACTAATAGGCACTTCTTTTAGAGGCGGCGAGGGCCAATTTTTTACACCCAGAAATGTCGTTCAAATGATGATTGAGATAACTCAACCGAAAGGTGGCGAAAGAATACTTGATCCGGCTTGCGGAAGTGGTGGATTTTTAGCCTATACTTTAAGACATTTACTTAACAAAAATCAAAAAGATTATTTTCTTGCCGGAATTGATAAAGATTCTTTTTTGGCTAAACTTGCGAAAATTTATTTAGCTTTAATAGGAAATAATAATTATCATATTTTTTGCGAAAATAGTTTAGAATTACCGCTAAATTGGAACGAAGAAACACAAAAAACAATTAAACTTGGTTCATTTGATTTAATACTAACCAATCCTCCATTTGGGGCGAAAATACCTGTTGTAGGCGATGAACTATTAAACCAGTTTAAATTGGGCCATAAATGGTTTAAAAATAATGAAAAGTGGGAAATGACAAAATCGGTATTAGATAAGCAGCCGCCTCAAATTTTATTTATAGAAAGATGCCTTCAATTATTAAAAGACGATGGTAGATTGGGAATTGTTTTGCCTGACGGAATTTTTGGAAATCCATCTGATAGGTATATTTGGGAATATGTTTCTCAAAACGCATCTATAATCGGGGTTGTTAGTTTATCTCAAGAAACCTTTCAACCCAGCACTCACACAAAAACAAGCGTATTGTTTTTAAAGAAAACAACAAAAACGCCAAAAACTATCTTTATGGCAATAGCTAACGCTATTGGTCATAATAAGAACGGCAAAGCGGTATATAAGATAAAATCTGATGGAACATATTCTTATGACAAGAGCGGGCAAAAAATTATTAACGATGATTTGCCTATTATTGCCGAAAATTTTAAAAATCAAAAAACGAAAAGCCATTTAGGTTTCAATATTAATACAGATTCTCTAAATGACCATATATTTATACCGGAATACTATAATCCAGAAATTAACGAAGAATTAGATAGTTTAAAAAAGAGCGGGAAGTATAAATTAATTTCTATCGGCGAGTTGGTGTCTAAAAAAGCTTTACAAATACGAAGAGGAAATGAGATAGGGTCTCAATTTTATGGAAGTGGTGATGTACCATTTGTGAGGACTAGCGATATTGTAAATTGGGAAATAAAAGTCGATCCAGTCAAAGCCATTTCAGATGAAATTTACGAAAAATATAAAAAACAGCAAGATATTCAAGAAAAAGATATTCTATTTGTGAATGACGGGACTTTTTTAATTGGTAGAACGGCGATGGTAACGAAACTGGATTTGAAATGTGTGATTCAAAGCCATGTAAGAAAAATTAGGGTTTTAAATGAAGATGAAATAGATCCTTATTATTTGTTCTATTTACTAAATAGCAAGATAGTAAGAAAA
>PEXU01000037.1 GCA_002774635.1 Candidatus Kerfeldbacteria bacterium CG08_land_8_20_14_0_20_40_16
TTACTTTTTGGGAGCGTTTTTAAAATTTCATAATATAGCATTAACAAAGACAAGATGTCTCTCGAGAATAGGATAAAAGAGATAAAACAGAAAATAGTGGCTGTTTTGGTTATTTCCGTAATGTTTGCCTTGGTTTTCACCACTTTAAATCTGAATCCCAACTTTGCTGGGGCAGCAACTACTAATGTTACCATAAATATTGCCGCGGGAACATTAAGTATTGAATCTACCGGTACAGTCAGTTTAGGCAGCACTGGCGCTGGTAGTTCCACTAATGTTAGCCTTAATAACCTGATGGTCAATGTGAAGGATTTCGCTGGTGATGGCTTAAACTGGGCGGCAACTGTCTATTCTTCTAACTTCACCAACGGAGCAGGCGGTAGCAAAATAATTCCCAATACCCGTTTTCAGGTGCGGCCGAATGAAGGCACCATTTATAATGCCGGAACCTCTTCTTGCAGCACTACTGCATCAGGTACTCCCTGTGGATTATCAAGCTCTTGCGCCTTATTTAACGGAAACCCCTCTGCTACCGGAGAATGCCGGTTAAATGCTGTAAATCTAAACCTCCAAGTACTAACCACTGATCCTACCGCGGATTACAACGCCACTCTCACCTTATCCGTAAGCGCCACTTAATCGGCAATAAACCAATAATTTAGAAACCCTTCTAAAAACAGGAGGGTTTTTGATGATATTAGTGATTCTTTAGATTATTGAATAGTCTTGGTACGAATAATCCCCGAACTGCTTCGTACAGTTTGATAACAAATCTCTTTAAAATTATTGACTTTTTTTAGTGGATATGATACAATAAACACGAAGATAAAACAATACAAGGGGAATTCTGAAGTTAAATAAAAGTGCTTTTGAAATTAATCTAGGCACTTTTTATTTACTTCAAGAATAGTTACTAAAACAAAAACAAAATGGGAAAAGGAAAAAAGTTTACCGTTGCCATTGAGCATAATATTCTGGATATTAAGCAGAAAATAGTGGCTGTTTTGGTTATTTCCGTAATGTTTGCCTTGGTTTTCACCACTTTAAACCTGAATCCTCACGCTGGCAATGCGGCAACCTCTAACGTTCTGCTTAATCTGGCCGCGGGAACATTAAGTATTGAATCTACCGGAACGGTCGATTTAGGCAGCACTGGGGCTGGTAGTTCCACTAATGTTAGCCTTAATAACCTGATGGTCAATGTGAAGGATTTCGCTGGTGATGGCTTAAACTGGGCGGCAACTGTCTATTCCACTAACTTTGTTAATGGAGCGGGCGGCACACTCATTATCCCCAATACCCGTTTTCAGGTGCGGCCGAATGAAGGCACAGTTTATAATGCCGGTTCGTCTTCCTGCAGTACAACCGCAACAGGCTCGGAATGTGGTTTATCATCTGCCTGCGCCTTATTTAATGGTGATACCGCTGCTACCGGAGAATGCCGGTTAAATGCTGTAAATCTAAACCTCCAAGTACTAACCACTGATCCCACCGCAGATTACAACGCCACTCTCACCTTATCCGTAAGCGCCACTTAATCGGCAATAAAATCAATAATTTAGAAACCCTCCGGTAAAAAGGAGGGTTTTTTGCTAATATCAGCGATTTTGCTAATTGTTGGATGATTTTGGTATCAATGTCCTCAAAAAAGCCTTATTTTTAATGAATATTAATGAAACATTGACATCTAGTTAATAATGTGATACAATTAAAAAAGAATAAAAACAAAAACAAAAAAGAATTTAAAGCTAAATAGTAGTGCTTTTTTAGCCTACCCAGAGTTTAAAACAAAACAAAATGGGAAAAGAAAAAAGGCTCATTATTGCTATTGAGCATAATATTCAGCATCTAAAGCAGAAAATAGTGTCTGCTTTGGTTATTTCCGTAATGTTTGCCTTGGTTTTTACCACCATAAACTTGAATCCTAACTATGTTCGGGCCGCCACATCCAATGTTCAGCTTAATGTTGCCGCTGGGACCTTGAGTATTGATTCCTCCTCTGGCATTGATTTAGGTACTATGACCGCTGGTAATTCCCAAACTATGGAGGTCAATAATATGGTGGTAAATGTCAAAGATTTTGCTGGTGATGGCCTTGGTTGGTCATCTACAGCCTACTCTTCTAACTTCAAGAACGGAGTTGGTGGTACTAGAGATATTCCCAATTCCCGATCTGCTATCAAATCATCTTCTGGCGGCATTGTTTACAATATTGATTCGGCCAGCTGTTCCGAGACCGCCCTATCAGGAGAGTGTTACCTAAACCAAACCTGCGCTTTCTTTAATGGTTCAGCTAATGCCACTGGTGAGTGCCGGTTAAATTATACTATCTTACGGCTTTATGTTTTACAAACTGATCCGGCTGGCTATTACAATGCTACTTTAACTTTAACTGTAACTGCGGGATAATATTTTTTTTAAAAAAACGAAAGTAAGCGACACGCCGGCGTGTCGCTTACTACGTTACAATTCACGACATATACCAAGATACCAGGAAATATGGTATTTTTTAGTTATGATTGAATGCACTATTGGCATTATGGCTTTCAACGAGGAAAAGAATATTGGCAAGCTGATTGATGCCCTGCTTCGTCAGAAACTAAAAGAGGTTGAGATTAAAAAAATCGTGGTGGTAGCGAGCGGCTGTACTGACCAGACAGCCGAGATTACCAAGCGGTACACCGAAAGGTATTCTCAAATTGAGTTAATTACCCAGCCACAAAGAGAAGGCAAGTCCTCCGCCATCAATCTTTTTCTCAAAGCGGTGAAAACGCCGGTGGTTGTTTTAGAAAGCGCTGATACTTTGCCGCTTTTTTATACCATAGAAAATTTAGTTATCCCTTTTTCTGATCCCAATGTAGGAATGTGCGGCGGGCATCCTTTGCCTCAAAATAATCCCGATAGTTTTTTGGGATTTACCAATCACTTGCTTTGGACTTTGCATCACCTGCTTTCTTTAGAAAGACCCAAGATGGGGGAGCTGGTGGCATTTCGCAATATTGTCCCTTCTATTCCGGTGGAATCAGCGGTTGATGAAACCAGCATTGAAGCTTTTTTTGCCCAGAAAAAAATGCAGATCCTATATCTTCCTAAAGCAATGGTTTTAAATAAGGGCGCCGAAAACATAGCTGACTTCATAAAACAAAGAAGGAGAATTTATGCCGGCCATCTTTACATTGAGCATCACCATCATTATCAGGTGACCACTCTCCACGCTACTAAAATTATGGGATTAATTTTAAAGAATATTAGATTAACATTTAAAACCTTTTTCTGGCTTGTTGGAGCAATTTTATTAGAGGCCACGGGAAGATATTTAGGAGTATTTGATTACTATTTTAAGAAGAAAAATCACGCCGTTTGGGCTATTGCCGAGAGCACGAAGGAGATTTAAAGGCAAAGATGATTAATTTGAGTAATTGAGTAATTAAGTTATTAAGGTTCTATTGTTCGACTGTTCTATGGTTACGAGCAAAAATAGTAATTGAGCAATTGAACAATGGAACAATCAAGCAATCGAGAGCAATGAATAGTAAATTAAAACTCCTCTCCAAAATTCCGTTCTATAAACTAAGCCACGCCACCGGTTGGCCCAAGATATTGCCGATTAATTTAACTTTGTCGGTGTCTCCAACCTGCAATTCGCGTTGCAAAACCTGTAATATCTGGAAAAAGAAAGAAAATGATTTGACCCTTGAAGAATGGGATAAAATACTGGCGTCCCTTGGCCGCTGGCCGTTTTGGATTACCATTAGTGGTGGTGAACCATTTTTGCAAAGAGATAAGTTAGTAGCTTTAGTAAAACTTTGTTACCAACACAATCATCCGGCAATTATCAATATTCCGACCAATTGTCTTTTAGCTGCTTTGATTCCTCGTTTTACCGAAGAAATGTGCCAGAGTATTCCCAATACCCAGCTGATTATTAATCTTTCGGTTGATGGAGTGGGCGGGCATCATGATTATATTCGGGGGATTCCTGGTAATTTTGAAAAAGCCCGGAAGACTTTAGCCGATCTCAAGGAGTTAAAAAATAAGTACTCCAATCTGACAATAGGAATTCATTCTGTCATCTCCCAGTTCAATTATCAAAAAGTAGACGAGCTTTTTGATTGGGCTTTCTCTCAAGA
>PEXU01000040.1 GCA_002774635.1 Candidatus Kerfeldbacteria bacterium CG08_land_8_20_14_0_20_40_16
ATGCACATTAACTCCAATTGCTTCACAAATTTTAGCGAAATCCTGTTCAAGATTTTCAAACTTTCCGACAAAATTTGTCAAAGATTCATTTCTAGAATTATAGAAGAAATCTTTTTGTAAATGATTATCGTGATTGATCCGCTACTCAATGTATTGATCAAAGCTTTTCATATTTTCATTATTTGATGTTGATGGTGATTTTTGTTTTTGAGCATAAAATAGTATAAGGAAACTTGCCGATCCCAGGGATTGCGCACAAAACAGAATTTAAAAAAATCATTCCATACGTTTTCCTGTAAAATTTTCTTTTCTTCTTTCGCTCGATAATGATCCTTAAAGGAAGAAAGTCCGAACAGTCGTACAGCCAGTTTATTTATTTGCCAACCGCCCGGCAGTGATTCCAAGATTTTTATACAGTTAAGATTAAAATAAGGAACTTGCAAGAGTACTTTCTTAAGGCAAAACAGATACTGGTATAAACTACTCTATAATTATGAATGAAAACAAATTTGTGTTTGAGGGATATTAGCATTTAATGAATCGTTTTTAGGTTTGTGCCATCTAATAATCTTTAATATTTTGATACTCTTTAACGAACCATTGATAAGTTTTTCTTATCCCGGCTTCTAAACTAGTGCTTGCTTTCCATCCTAATTTATTAATTTTACTAGTATCGAGTAATTTTCGTGGAGTTCCATCTGGCTTACTTGTATCAAAATGCAGTCCGCCACTATAATTAGTAATTTTTTTAATAATTTCAGCTAACTCCTTAATCGTAACATCTTCTCCTGTCCCGATATTGATTATTTCTGGATTGTCATAGTTGAGCATTAAAAATAAACAAGCATCAGCCAAATCATCAACGTGTAGAAATTCTCTTTTAACCGTTCCTGTTCCCCAAATTTCCACTTGTTTATCATTATTTATTTTTGATTCGTGAAATTTCCTTATGAGAGCTGGCAGAACATGTGAAGTATGCAGATCGAAGTTGTCATTTTGACCATATAAATTAGTGGGCATCACGGAAATAAAATTGTCGCCATACTGGTCATGAAATGATTGACACATAATAATCCCGGCAATTTTCGCAATAGCATAAGGTTCGTTAGTTGGTTCAAGTCTACCGCTTAAAAGATATTCTTCTTTCATTGGCTGCAGAGCAAATTTAGGATAGATACAGCTACTGCCTAAAAATAGTAATTTTTTTACTCCCCAGTCATGAGCTGATTTTATGACATTGTTCTGGATTACCAGATTTTGATGGATAAAATCAGCTTTATACTTATTATTAGCCATAATTCCTCCGACCTTGGCCGCCGCTAAAAAGACATATTCCGGTTTTTCTTCTTGAAAGAAATTCTTAACTAATTCAGTATTAAACAAATCCAATTCTTGCCTTGTTTTAAGAATCAGGTTCTTAAAACCTTGCAATTGTAATTTTCTAACAATAGCTGATCCTACTAATCCACGGTGTCCGGCGACATAAATTTTAGAATTTTTTTCCATCTTATTTTTACTTATTCTTTGATTCATTTTTTAGATCAAACTCAGACATAATTTTTATTAACTCTTTAAATTTAACTTTTGGTTCCCAGTTGAGCCTATTTTTTGCTTTGCTGGCATCGCCGACTAACATGTCGACTTCTGCTGGCCTAAAGTAGAAGGGATCAATTTTAATTAATGTTCGGCCCGATTTTTCATCAATTCCTTCTTCTTGTATTCCTTTGCCTTTCCAAATAATTTTATAGTCAAAATATTTAGCAGTTTCTTCCACGAATTCTCTGACCGAATGTGATTCTCCGGTGGCGATTACATAATCGTCAGGTTTGTCTTGCTGTAATATGAGCCACATTGCCTCGACATAATCCTTAGCATAACCCCAATCCCGTTTAGCATCCAAATTTCCCAAATGGGTATATTTATCTAATCCTAATTTGATACGGGCAAAACCGCGAGTTATTTTTCTAGTTACAAAAGTTTCCCCCCGTCGCGGTGATTCATGATTAAATAAAATACCATTACAAGCAAATATTCCGTAACTTTCCCGATAATTTACAGTCATCCAATAAGCGTAAACCTTAGCTACTCCATAAGGACTTCGAGGGTAAAAAGGAGTTGTTTCTTTTTGAGGAGTTTCCTTGACCTTGCCGAACATTTCACTGGAAGAAGCCTGATAAAATTTTGTCTTAATTCTTGATTCTCTAATGGTTTCTAATAACCTAGTGACTCCTAGAGCGTTGGTATTTCCTGTAAACTCGGGCATATCAAAACTTGTTTTTACATGACTTTGCGCACCCAGGTTGTAAATCTCGTCAGGATTAATTTTTTCCAATATTCTCGCTATATTGGAAGAATCTGTTAAATCCCCATAGTGTAAAAACAGTTTCCTTTTTGGATCGTGAGGATCTTGATAGATCTGATTAATCCGGGCGGTATTAAAGGTGGATGACCGCCGGATAATCCCATGAATCTCATAATCCTTTTCTAATAGGAATTCGGCTAAATATGACCCATCTTGTCCCGTGATTCCGGTGATTAAAGCTTTTTTCATAAATTATCGCTTATTTCTTAAATATGCCTTTACTTTATAATAATATCGCATTATGCCCAACCAGGAAAATAGCCTGCTAATTGCTATAATTGAATTTCTCCTTATCCGGTAGAATAAGTATTGAGGATAGCCAAGATTCTTATTGATTATTTCAGAAACCTCATTTTTACTGACCGATTTATTTGATCCAAATCCACCAGTTCTAAAACAAGCAATTAGTCGGTTAATATACTTAGTTTTAAAGTCGCCAGTCAATACTTTATACAAGAAATCCGTGTCAGCCGCTATAGTGTATTGCAAATCGAAATAATTATTTTTTTCTAAAACACTTTTGCGAACAAAAATCCCCTGGTGATTTAATGAAGCTACTCTTTTAATTAAACCTCCAGTTTGTTTAATGGAAGTTTTATATGATAGATTATGGTCACTATCGAAGATCTGCACATCACCATAAACCATCTGCAGTTGAGGATCAGAGATAAATTCTTGGGCGACACCACGGATTACATTTTCGTCATGCAACTTATCATCGCAGTTTAAAAAATACAAGATACTGTCAGCCTTTGCTTTTCTGGCACCTTTATTCATACCGTCATAAATTCCCAGATCCGGCTCGCTTGACCAAAAACTGATATGCCTCTCATATTTTTTAACAATTGCCAAAGTGCTATCAGTAGAATTGCCATCGATAATAATATAATCAATGTTATTGTAAGATTGACAGATAACACTTTTAATCGTTTCTTCAATTGTATCAGCACCATTAAAAACAGTTGTAACAACTGTAAAATGGGGCACGCTTTTTGTAGTGAATAAGTCGTTCATCGAATTATCTTATCCTTGATGAATAACCAGCTAAAAACAACCGGTCGGATAAAAGAAGAGGGGAGTAAGCAAAAGTATTTGTAAAAGATATGTTTCTTTAAGTCAAAACGGAGCCCATTCTTTTTAGAGAAATAGAGATAACTCTTTCGAATGGTTTTATAGTTCCTTCTACTTTTATTATATTCTTTATAGCTGAGTTTTTTTGATACTTTATCATGAAAGATTCTGCTTTTCGTTGAGACATAGCAGCGATAATCACTTCGAAATAAATTTATGCCCTTCTGAAGGTCCTCAAAACCAACGAAATAATAAGGGTCCCATTTAATAATCTCTTTCAATTGGGTACGATATAAAATTCCGCCGGAGCAAATATCATCCATAGCAATATAATCTGGCGTATTGTCTAAATGAATGATAGGACGCTGTATTTTAAGTATGTTTTTTTTAATGCTAATCTTTTTGCCACAGGTGAACCAAGTTTTTCCTTGATCTTCGGTTAGAGCGAAGCCCATTGCCCCGATCTTGGAATTTTCTTGGAACTTCTCGAAGATTGGCCTATCCCATCCCGGCTGTAAATACATATCATCGTCTAATGATAAAACATAGGGGGTTGATAGGTTTTCTGCTAAAATACTTCTGGCTTTACTTGCCCCCACGTTTTCTGAAGAATAGATAATGTTATAGTTAAATTTCTTTTTAAGCTCTTCTAAATAGAAGGAGACATCATCATCAATATAGCCATTGTTGAAGATCTTTATTAGATATTCAACCGAAGTGTTTTTTTGAATATGCTTAATTGTATTCTTTAGTTGAGGAAGTCTTCGGTAATGGACGATATAAATTGTCAGAAGGGGACCGTAATTCATGATAGAACAGCTAGGACTTGTTATAAACCCATTTTTTATTAAACGGATAGGTAATCAGTGATCCTAAAAGTTTCTTAATTAAATGCTGATTAGATTTCCACTTTATATCTTCGATGATCCCAGGGAACTGTAATCTATTATCTCTTAAAGAGATACGATTGCCACCAATGCTATGATACTCCATTTGCTTAATAATAGAAAAATAATCCGATGGTATTTTGATATTTAAAAAGTTTTCTAGTTCATTGATATATTTGTCAGGGTCCTTGCATAGCTGATTATAACTTATTTGGATTGAGTTTATATTGTGTTTTTTAATGAACCTGTTTATAAGTGAATTCATAAATATCCATTTCAAAAGCGTTACAAAATAGCTTTTTTGCTTACCGCTTTGAACCCGGTTTGAAAAGAAGTTAGCCACCCCCTTATTTATAACTGAATAGACTTGATAACAATCCATTTTTTGTTTGAACGGGCATTTTTTTGCTAGAGGGTTAAATAAGTAATTAGGAATTCTTAAATAGTCAGGTACGCTTATTCGTTTAATGATTGTGTTTAGAAATGACTGCTGATCAGTCTTACGCCAAAAGTCACATTCGTCAATACTAGAACCACAACTGTATTTAATCCCTCTTTTCTTAATCCTCCTTATATTATATAGTTCGTCTAAACCAAAAACTTGCTTATTATAACTGAGCAACAATTCTATGAGAGTTGATCCGCTTCTCCCTAGTCCAGGTATGTAAATTATTTTTATTGTCTTTTTCATTTACTCTTTTCAAAGAAAATTTCAAATGCGTTTGAAGATTTTAACAATCTTTCGTCTTCACATAGTTGATTGATAGATAATTTTTCTACTTTTGTTTCGCCGAGTACACTGCGAATATAATTATCTCGTGAGATAGCGACAAAAATCTCAAAACGGTATGATTTAAGTTTTCTTAAAATTTCAATGCTCCGTTCTGCTCTTAAGAGATTGCAATGCAGCTCAATAAACAATTGAAGATTCTTATTCTCTGATAAAGTACGATGCATTCCTTTCAGGGCTTGATATTCATAACCCTCGATATCCATTCTTAGATAATCAATCTTGCCTTTGTTAGATAAAAAATCATCCACTGTTTTGGTTTTTACCATAAGCGTATTATATTGCCCCTTTTTAGGTTTGATCATGGAATGAAGATTCGAATTTTCCGTTAAGTAAAATGGTACTTCACCCCCGGAGTCACTAATGGCAAAGTTAAAGGTTTCAATATTCTTAATACCGTTGAGTTCAATATTTCTGTTTAATAACCTGAAGTTATCAATCTCCGGTTCTATGGCAAAGATTTTTCCAGTTTTGCCGACCAGCCTCGATTCCATAAGGGCGTAATATCCGATATTGGCTCCAATTTCTAAAATAACATAGCCTGGTTTCATGATCTGTTCGATAATTTTTGTTGCTGCAAACTCTCTTCGACCATCAAGAGCTAATTGTTTAAAAATAGAATCTTCTTTTATGTCAAAACCTTTTTTCGTGGTTAATAAAACCATTCTACTGCCTTTTATTTCTTTGATTATTTCTCCGTTTTTTGACGACAATTTAATAAAAAACCATCTTACGGTCCTGATAATAAGAACAAATAATAACTTCATTCTTTTCATTGATTTACTAAGTTCAGCCATTTAGTATATTGATTAATTATTACACCCCACTCAAAATTTTCTTGGATTCTCTGAGTGCTTTTTCGAGCGATTCTATTTCGTAGCTCAAAATCATTTAATAATTTAACAAGTTTTGCTCGAAAGTCTACTTTGTCTCCCACTTGGTAAGTAATTCCTGCATCGTTAACCACCTCAGTATTACCTCCAGCATTGCTAGCAATCACTGAACAACCCGCCTGCATTGCCTCAAGTAAGGTTATATTCATATTTTCAAAACGGCTAGGCAACACAAAAATTGTAGATCTACCATATATTTCTTTTAATTCCTTACTTTTATTATCCAGCCAACCCAGGAATTTTATTTTTTCACTTAATTTATATCTCTCAACTAAATTTTCTAGGTTTTTTTTGTATGGTCCATCACCAACAATATTTACTTTCCAGTTTCCCAAATCAATATTTTTTATGGCTTCAATAAAATCTTGAATACCCTTATTCTTAAATAAGCGAATAACTAATAAAATAATTTTTCTTTTTGGCAGAGGAATGAATTTTTCTTTTTCTATTCCGTTATAAATTACTTTTATTTTATTAGTATCTGAAGATGGATAAACTTTTAGAATTTCTTTTTTTAAAAATTCTGATGGGGTAATAATTTTATCAGATTCATCTATTATTTTCTTCCATTTTTTGACTAGAAAAGGATAGAAATTTTTAAATCTTGGATTGTAACCAATTACATCACTGCCATGACTAGTGATAATATAGTTTAAACTAAATTTATTTTTTAATTTTAAAGCGAGGATTCCAGTCGGAATAATAAAATGAGTATGACAGATATTATATTTATTTTTTTTGAGTAGTTTTTTACATTTGAAGTAAGCAGAGACTAAATAGGTTAGTTGCTCCCAAGGGTAGCAGATTTCTTTTTTAGATCGCCAGCACTTAATCCGATGAATCCGTAAATTATCGTTTATTTTTTCGTAAGACGGCAGCTCCTTGTACCTCATTGTAACAACATCAATGCTATATTTATCTGTTTGAGATAATAGTTTGGCAATCTCGTAACTTACCGGACTTGCTCCACCTCCTAAAGGTGGGAACTCATAGTTAAGTAGTAGGATTTTTTTCATGTAAGTTACACTTCTCCAATGTTAAGAATACTCTCAGTTTCTAGTTGCTTGAGGTAATTAAGATTAAAATTTGTTGTCATGACTGGCAGTAGTTTTTATCCAGATTAATCTATTCCTCATTCTTCTCAACAATCTTTTCAATGTTGTAGGCAGTTCGGCGATTATTGTAATAAGTTTTCACGGCAATGTCAGCTAATAAACCGGAAATAAATAGCTGAAGTCCGACTAAGACCATAAACACAGCAACCAATGGCCAAATCCGATTTTGAAGGGATATTCTTCCCAAAAGACGAAAGACAATAAGGTATAGGCCCAGCAAAAATCCTATGCTACTAATTAAAAGACCTAAACCCCCAAAAAGATGCAATGGTCGGCTGGAATATTTTCTCCAAAACCAAACTGATATCATATCAATAAGTCCTTTAACGATCCTTTTCCAGTTGTATTTGGTTTCACCAGTAGTTCTTGGTCTGTGATTAACCTTCACTTCACTGATTTCAAAGCCTTGCCAACGGACAATTCCAGTAATGAAACGATGCATTTCTCCATAAAGATTTAGATTCTCAAGACACTCATGTTTATAGACCTTTAAAGTACAACCTGAATCATGTATTTGGTCGTTTATGAAAAATTTTCTCATAAAATCAGCTCCTCTTGAAATAAATCTTTTTTCAACAGAATCTTTTCGGTCATATCTCCAACCGGAGACCAAGTCGCATCCGTTATTTAATTCTTCAAGAAGTTTAGGAATGTCAGCGGGATCATTTTGACCATCACCGTCTAAGGTAATAAAGATTTCCCCTTGAGCTTGCTTAAAGCCAGCATCTAAGGCAGAAGTCTGACCGAAGTTTTTTCTAAATTTTATTATTTTTATCGGAGAAAGTTTAACAAGCTCCTCAAAGGTTCCATCGTTAGAACCATCATCAATAAAGATAATTTCATAAGATTCATTTAAACTGTCCATCACAGCTTTAATCTCGTGATGAAGAGGCGCAACAGCATTTACTTCATTGTAAGCCGGAACAATAACAGAATATTTAATTTTTCTCTCTTTATCCATTTTATATGTTGGAATGATTTTCTTTATACCACCTTATAAATTTTTCCATTCCTTCTTCAATTTTGGTCTTAGGATTATAGCCCAGAAGTTTTTTGGCCTTAGAAATATCAGCGTAGGTAATAGGTACATCTCCTGATTGTTCGGGCATCTCTTTTATTTTAGCCTTCTTTCCTGTAAGACCTTCAATTACATTAATAAAATAATTCAATTCGACAGTCTGGGAATTTCCAAGATTAATTATTTCAAATTTAAAATTTTTCTCTAGGGCGGCTAAAATGCCTTGGATAATATCATCAATGTAAGTATAATCACGCCTAGTGGTTCCATCGCCATAACGGATAAGCTCTTTCCCCCGCTGGATTTGTTCGGTAAAAAGGTAGGGAGCCATATCAGGCCTTCCCTGTGGTCCATAAACCGTAAAAAATCTTAAGCAGACGATATTTAAATTGGTAAGATGACTATAAGTAAAACAAAAAAGCTCGCAGGCTTTTTTAGAGGCCGCATAAGGAGAAATGGGGTAGTCCACATTATCATTTTCCGAAAAGGGAATTTTTTTGTTTTCCCCATAAACGGAGGAAGATGATCCGAAAATAAAATTTTTAATTCCGTATTTTTTCGAGAGCTCCAACAGATTAACGGTGCCTTGAACGTTTGCTTCTTGATACAATAGTGGCTGTTCAATTGAAGGACGCACTCCGGCTCGCGCTGCTAAATGAACCACTTTATCAAGTTTATGTTTTTTGAATACTTCTTCCAGCGCAGTTTTATTGGTAACGTCAACTACTTGAAGGAAAAAATTACCCTTTTTCAAAAAAGGTTTAATGTTTTCTATTTTTCGAAGAGGCGAATAATAGTTGTTGAAATTATCCAGGCAAATTACCACCTTGTCTTGTTCGATCAGTTTTTTGCATAGATGGGATCCAATAAAACCCGCTCCGCCCGTAACTAAAATAGTGGTCATTTTTCTAAAATTATGAAGGAGATGTTTATACCCAATTTAAGTGATAATTATAACAAACAAGACTGAACTTGTAAAGTTAAATAAACTATTATAGAATTAAATTCGGTAGATCTCAATATTGTTATATCAATTAACTACTAAAAAACCATGAAAGGAATAATTCTAGCCGGAGGAAAAGCAACTAGATTAATGCCGCTGACCAAGGTAACTAGCAAACAGCTATTGCCGGTGTACAATAAACCGATGGTTTTTTATCCCTTAAACACCCTGCTTCAAGCCGGGATAAAAGAAGTTTTAATCATTATTGCCCCTGATTATGCCGGTCACTTTTTGCATTTGTTGGGTTCTGGCCGGGAATTCAAAGCGCGCTTTACTTATGAGATTCAGGAAAAACCCCGTGGCCTGGCCGATGCCTTTATTATTGGCAAAGACTTTATGGATGAAGATAGTGTTGCCATGATTTTGGGAGATAATATTTTCACGGATGATTTATCAAAAGAAATTAAAAGTTTTGAAAAAGGAGGGAGAGTCTTTGTCAAAAAAGTTTCTGATCCGGAAAGATACGGCGTGGTGAAATTCGATCAAGATAATAAGGCGGAAAAAATCGTAGAAAAGCCCAAAGAATGGATCAGCGATTACGCGGTAACCGGACTTTACGTCTATGACAAACGGGTATGCCAATTTGCCAAGGAGCTGAAGCCTTCGGATCGGGGAGAAATTGAAATTACCGATATTAACAATAAGTATTTGGAACTGGGCGAATTAGACGTTGTACCGGTAAAAGGGGAGTGGTTTGATACGGGAACTTTTGACTCCTTGCTAGCTGCCAGTAATTATGTCGCCAAGCATAATGATTCCAAATAAAGCACGAAGCACCCCCTCTTAATCTCCCCCTTGATAAGGGGGAGAAAGTGGGGGTAGACGCATCGAATTTCGAATTTAATAACCATGATTGACGGTGTCAAAATTAAAGAATTAAAAGTCCATCAAGACATTCCTGACCGGGAAGAGGGCAAGGAAAAGCCTGGATTTTTAATGGAGGTGCTTAGGGATGACGATGAACTATTAAAAAAATTTGGCCAGACCACGTTTACCGTGGCCTACGAAGGAACAATAAAAGCATTTCACTACCATAAAAAACAAGATGATCTTTGGTTTGTGGCTACCGGCAAAGCAATGGTGGTGTTGCACGATTTAAGGAACGATTCTCCAACGAAAGGAGAAACTCAGGTAATTTATACCGGTAAGGATGACTATAAACTGATTTTGATTCCCGAGGGCGTAGCGCACGGATATAAAGTTGTTTCTAAAGAACCAGTTTTGCTTTTTTATCATACTACCGAAAGTTATGATGCAGAAAATCCGGATGAAGAGCGGCTCCCATTTGATGACCCGCAGATAGGCTTTGACTGGGAGACTGATGGTTGATAGTAGGCGAAACGCCGGCGTTTCGCCTACTGTACCCTAATTAATAACGCCTAAAAA